>CAZHJH010000006.1:17463-23503 GCA_964533475.1 uncultured Methanosarcinales archaeon | reverse complement strand
TGCGGCGCTGCTCCTTTTACCAGCAGCATTAGCGCAGGTGAAGATCAGCGAAGTCTATGTTGACCCTATTGGTACAGAATCAGGGGGAGAAGCGATTGAACTGAAAAACACAGGTTCTTCTCCTATTGACATCTCAGGATATGTAATTAAGACAGAGACCGCAGCAGCGGACGCGACAATACCTGGAGGTTCAATTCTCGCGGCGAATGCGTATTACTTAATAGCGGACGCTGGCTGGTCCACGGCAAAAGATAATCCCGCATGGCCAGACGCGAACCATATGGAAGCTATGACATTCACAAACTCGAATGCAGGAGTTGCGCTTCTTGACGCTCAAGGAACTACTCTGGATGCAGTTGGATGGGGAACTCCAGCAGATATCAGCCCAGGGCTCTTTGAGGGAACCCCCGTTAGCTCAATTACCCCGGGTATGAGCCTCGTCCGCATCCAGGACACGAATGACAATCAAGCTGACTTCTCTACGTCAGACCCCAACCTGCAGAGTAGCGGCACAGGAGGTGGCAGCAGTAACCAAACTCCGAACGCCATTTCCTTTGCCGTTACTGTGCTCGAGCCCATTATCGAGATCAAAAATGTTTCGACATTCGATGAGGATCAGTTCACGGCAGGAACTCAGGTGTATCCAATTCCGAACATGAAGAAAAACATGACCTTTGTCATCAACGTCTCAGATCCGGACCGCGTTACGAGCGTGGAAGTGAGAGTGAACACGAAGCAGGCGTTCGCGAACCGCTCCGGAAATGCGTTTGTCGCGCATATTCCCATGAACTTCTATGATCACGCGGGAACGTACGACGCGGTCGTGTACGTCTCCACGGTAACGAGCACGAAGAATCAAACCATAACCTTCGAGTACATTGGAATGACCGCATTTGCCTTGGACACGGGAACGATTGGCTGTGAAGTAACTCCCGGGCAGCACTGCGAAGTCTCTGGCGATACAAGCATGAACTCCACAGATCATCCGACGATCCAAAATATAGGGAACACGAATCTTAATCTGAAGCTCCATGGAGAAGCACTTGTAGGAAGCTCTGGCTCGATTGGCGTTGACAGCATCAAATATTATTTTAGCGGTGATCTCACGACCATAGCTACGCTCTCTTCCTCGCCACAGCTCGCGTTGGTTGACATGGAGTACGGGGCCCAGGAGCTCCTTGACGTGTCCTTCCTGCTCGACGTTCCGCCCAATGCAGCCCCGGGAGAGTATCTCAGCAGCATCTATGTCGCAGCGGTGAGTTCATGAGACGGTTTTTATTTTTTTTTTTATTATTTTTCATTCCCGTAGCTATTGCCCAGGGAATAGGGGTTGCTCCGAACGAGCTTGTTTTTGCGGAGCATGAGTTCACGAAGCAGATTATGATCTTTAATCCGAATAATCATCCCATCACATACACAGTGCACGCTGAAAAAGAGGGCATCCTGGAATTCATAAGTCAAGGATCCTTAGAGCCGCTGAGCAAAACCTCAGTCATTATCGAGAAGAATGATCTTGAGGAGATTCCAGAACCATTCTATATGCATATTGACGCTAAGAATCCAGAGGAAAACTCAGGTGTGGTCGTCAACGCGCGCGCATCCGTGCGTGTTGCCTTTGAGCAGGGCAGTGATGAAGAGGAGCCCACTATTCAAGACACTCTGAAAAACGACAAAGCCCAGGATATCTATTGGATATACGCTGCCGCCCTCTTTGGCATATCATTCATAGCGATCGCTGCGCTGATCATGCATAAAAAGAAACGAAAGATGAAGCATAGGCAAAGAAGAAGAGGAAAACCTCGAAGATCATTGCCCCGCTAAGATTTTTTTAGTCTCGGTTTTATACGCTTCAACATTCGGCTGGTCGTACGGGTTCACATTGAAGAGCGATCCTAGATACATAATCTCCATCATCTTCCATTGCATGAACTGTCCAAGTACGTGAGCGCTTATCTCAGGCAGATGCACTTGCACATACGGCCGTTCATGTTGTTTGAACGCTACCATGACTCCTCCATAAATGGCGTCCATGATCGTCTGCACGCGCTTTCCCGTAACATGAGGCACAAGCTGTTCGAGAGCGGTGTCTTTTGGAATAGAGACGGCTGGTTTTTGCTTCATCGCATGAACAAATGTTGTGATCTCATCTTTTGGCCCACCAAGAAAAAGCTGGCCGATGCTGTGGAGATCCGTGCTTCCTATGCTTACCGTTGGCGTGATTCCCACGTTAACCTTCTTCCCAGAAGTATCGTATTCCTTGCCTATGCTTTCTGCAAGCATTTGACTGTACCATTTTCCGAGGCTTTCAAGATCGCTCGAAAAGAGGAAGAGGTCGCTGATGACCCTCCCTTGTATGTCTTGAGCGTACTGGAATACGGCGCTCCTTGCTGCCGGATTATCGAGACTCTTAAGGCATTGATTTCGCATGTGTGCAGCGCCCGCAAGGAGTTCATCGATTGGAATGCCAAGGAGGCCGAGAGGGAACAGTCCGACGGGAGAGAGCGCAGAATACCGACCACCTACTTTTTTAGGAATACTGAGACAAGCGTATCCTTGTGTATGCGCATACTCGGTAAGTTTGGAGTCGTCATCCGAAGTTATTACAATCGAAGATTGATAATGCTTGTCATACCGCTTGAGCAAACGCGCATATAACGCAAAATTCGCTATGCTTTCAGTTGTGCTTCCTGACTTGCTTACGAGATGGATAATGATTTTTTCCCCGCGGCGCAGTCGTGCTTCCAATGCTGCAGCGATTCGTGATGTACTTGGACTATCTACCGTGTCAGCGTACAGGATCTGCATTCCCTTGGGCAAGACTCTGCCAAGGAGCGCTTCCTGGATAGCGATAACGCCAAGATTACTCCCCCCAATGCCAATATGGAGCAGCGCGCTTGGTTTAAGCCGCTTTTTCTCAGCGACCATCGCGCGTACATTGCGAAGCATGGTCTTATCCTGGCAGAGATTCAGTGACGCCCGCGCATCTTCATATCCCGTTGTTGCAGCCCTTTGGATCCGTGCAAATTCAGGTTCAGTCTGCTTGAGAAGGGTTTGAATCTGCGCTTCCGGAATTCCGCAAGCGCTCCAGTCGAACGTAATTGTTTTCATCGTTTCATCATCCTCATAACCGTTGTTATGATTGCGCCAGCATCTATATTTGATGCATGCAGCAGCTGTTGTGAAGTTCCTGCCCGGGGAATTTTGCGCACAGCGAGGTGGGCAAACGAAAGCGTTTCCCCAGAAAGCGCACTCGCTATCATTTCTCCAAGGCCGCCCTCTGCATAATGGTCTTCCACAACGAGCACTCTGCGCTTTTGTTTCGCGAACGCTTTGAATTTCTGAGCAGGAAATGGCTTTAAGCAGTAACAGTCAACAACCGCAGCATACATTCTTTTTTTTCTGAGATGCTCATATGCTTTCAGCGCCTCATGTACCGTAATTCCTGCAGCCACGATGACAATGCTGTCTTTTCCAGACGATCTTAGGATCTTGAAATCATTGAGCGTAAATCGTTCATTCGCCGGATAGAGCACGGGTGTCTTCGGTCGTGTTGTCCTCATGTACACAATCCGCTTCTGCTGGGCAGCGAGTTGCACGCACCGCTCCGTTGATACTGCATCACAAGGATAAAGGACAACACTTTCAGGAAGCGCCCGGAACATGCTGATATCTTCTAAACCCATTTGCGATGGCCCATCTTCTCCTATGGAGACTCCCGCATGGCTTCCCGCGAGAACAATATGCGTTTGGGCAAGCGCTCCCATGCGGAGTTGATCATGTGCTCGTGTGAAAAACGCAGCGAACGCGCTCGCGCAAGGAATGAATCCCTGCGTGCTGAGCCCAATAGCCATGCCTATCATGTTTTGCTCCGCGATGAATCCTTCAACATACTGCTTGGGGCGAGCTTTCCTCACTTCCTCTGAGTATGTAGAGTTGCTTGTCTCTCCGTCAAGCGCGATAATCCTCATGTCTCGCATGGCGAGTTTCTTGAGCGCAGCGCCATACGCTTCACGGGTTGCGATGTGCTGTTCTGGCGTGTATGAGGAATGGATTGAGATTGTCTTAGCAGGAAGCGGTTTTCTTTTCAGCGCATAGCGCGTCCTTTGCAGTTCTGGGATACGGACTTCAGGAAGCTGCTTGAGAGCCTTCGTGAGCTGTTCCGATGTCAAAGATTTTCCATGCCATCCTTCTTTGTTCTCGAGGAATGAAACCCCTTTGCCTTTGATTGTTTTGCAGAGTATCACTGTAGGTTTATTCGTGTGCTTTCGGGCTTCAGCAAAGGCGTTCACAAGGCTTTCGTGAGAATGACCGTTGCATTTCACGACATGCCAGCCAAAGGACAAAAATCTTCGTTCATATGCGGTGAGATCATGCCCGAGCATTGTTGCTGTGCTTTGTCCCAGGCGATTCACATCAATAATGGCGCATAGGTTGGAAACGTGATAGTGGCTGCCGAGTTGCAGAGCCTCGTACACAGATCCCTCTGCGCATTCGCCATCCCCCATAAGAACATACGTGCGTGCGTTGCTCTTGCGCATCCGCTGCCCAAGCGCTATTCCCACGCCCACAGAAAGACCTTGACCGAGTGATCCTGACGCCACGCGAATCCAAGAGCTTGTTCGTGGCATGGGATGGCCTTCAAGCGCGCTTCCCTGCTGCCTCAACTTGAAAACATCCGCGTTCATGCACCCGGAATGTATGAGTGCGCTGTAGTAAACCGGAGCGGCGTGTCCTTTGCTGAGCACAAACTCATCATGGGCGTCATTAGGTTTTTTCGGGTCATACCGCATCTCGCTGAAATAAAGCACAGCGAGTATATCCGCGCAGGATAAGCAGCTTGTCGGATGTCCGCTTCCCGCTGCGGTCGTCATCATGAGGCTGTCTCTGCGCAGCGTTGTCGCAATGGCTTTGAGTGCGGGGATCATGTTCGTTCAAGCGCCATAAGCTCTCGTATTCTTCTCATATACCTCGGCTTTTTGCTGAAGGGCGTGCGCAGCCATGTTTGAATAATGCTGTGCATCGTTGTCCAGGAAAATCCTTTGCCTCGAAGAGCTAGGACATTCGCGTCATTGTCTGTTCGTGATTGTTTTGCCGTCGCAAGATCGTATGCCGCTACCGCGCGGATTCCTCTGATTTTGTTTGCTGCGATAACCATGCCCGTGCCTGTGCCGCACACGAGAATTCCTTTGGCCCCTCGGGATCGGGCAACAATGCTCGCCACCTTTGCAGCGTATTTAGGATAATCATCATGAGGATTGAGTCTCGCCGGCCCCGCGTCCACAATAGTATGTCCTTGATTCTGGAGCATTGCCTTGATCTTGTTCTTAACCGCATATCCCGCGTGGTCTGATCCGAGGATGATCTTCATACGGCGCTTCCAGGAAAGCGGCTTTATATACTTTCTGTCTGCGCCAGCGCAAAGTATAAATAGGATAATGATGCGGCATCCTAAATGTGGGTGGCATGAATTTAGGATTGACATTTGATGATGTTCTTTTAGTTCCGAAGCGAACTCCGTTATCGTCTCGCAGCGAGGCGGATCTTCGCACGGTCTTTACGAAAAACATTGCCTTGAATATTCCGCTTGTAAGCGCGAACATGGCAACAGTCACAGAGCACAAAATGGCGATTGCGATGGCGCGTGAGGGCGGTCTTGGCATTATTCATCAGTTTGGTTTGCTTGAGGATCAGGCAGCTGAAGTGCGAAGGGTGAAGCGCAGCACAAGTTATATTATCGAAGACCCATTGTCAGTTGCAGCGTCTATATCCATACGGGATGCGGTTGAAGTCATGCGCGCAGAGAACGTGACGAGTTTGCTCATCATGGAGGGCGATCAGCTTGCTGGCATTTTCACTTCGCGTGATTACTTGTTTGAGGAAAATCGTGAAAGGCCCGTGAAGGATGTCATGACGCCGCGGAATCGTATGGTTGTCGCAGAGCCCGGGATTTCCCTCGACGGGGCGAAGATGCTCTTGCATAAGCACCGTATTGAAAAACTGCCATTGCTTAAGGATGGAAAAGTTGTGGGTTTGATCACGA
>CAZHJH010000006.1:11027-17453 GCA_964533475.1 uncultured Methanosarcinales archaeon | reverse complement strand
TGACATCAAAAAACTTGAGTATTGGCCGAATGCGTCACGGGACAGCAAAGGGCGATTGTTGGTGGGAGCTGCAGTAGGTGTTAAGGATACGATTGAGCGGGCTCAAGCGCTCATTGACGCTGGTGCGGATGTTCTTGTCTTGGATGTTGCGCATGCGCATTCTGATCGTGTCATCGCTGCGCTTAAGATGCTGAAGGCAAAAACGAATGTTGATGTCATGGTTGGCAACATAGCTACCGGAGATGCTGCGCGTGAGTTAATTGAGGCAGGAGCTGATGGCGTGAAAGTTGGCATTGGCCCAAGCCCCGTGTGTACGACAAGGATCATTTCCGGAGCAGGTGCTCCCCAACTCACTGCTATTCTTGAAGTTGCGCGTGTTGCGAAGAAATATGGCATTCCCGTGTGCGCGGATGGCGGCATGAAGTATCCAGGGGATGTTGTCAAGGCGTTGGCGGCAGGAGCGTCAACTGCATTTTCAGGAGCTTTTTTTGCAGGGACGGACGAAGCGCCTGGATTCATTATCATGAAGGACGGCAAGCGCTACAAGCGCTATGCGGGAAGCGCTTCGTATGAGAGTAATCATGAGCGCCGTGAGCGTCTTGAAGGCAGAGAGCATAAAGAAAAGCTCGATTTGTTTGTCGAGGGCGTGTCTGTGCTCGTTGATTATAAAGGCTCAGTGAAGGGTGTTCTCGACAGTCTCATCAAAGGAGTAAGAAGTGGTATGAGTTACTGCGGTTCTAAGACGATTCGTGACATGCATGAGCGTGCCGAGTTTATGCAGATTACGTCAGCAAGTTTTGATGAGAGCAAAGCGCGCGGCATGAAGCTGTCAGAGTGATGGCGCAGCATACTTTTTGAGAATCCACGGAAGCATGAGCGTAACGATGAGCAGCACTCCGGCGATGAGGTATGCTCCTTCAGCAAGCGTATCCCCAAAGGACACGTAAATGCTGATAAAGAGGGTATTCGTGAGTAATGTCGCGATCAGGAAGAGTTTGACATCCGAGCTTTTGAGCATGCCTGCGGCGTAGCTCACAACGATAGCAGGGATGAACATGCAGCGCCATTGTATATACCCTAGGAATCCATTCCGATGGTAGCTTTTCTCCATGTTTTTCAGGAGCTGTTTCATAAGGCGATGATCACGTATGAATCTGACGTTTGAAATCCTGCGTCCGATCGTGAATGCTATCCACGCAGAGAGTGTCGACGCTATAACGATGACGAGAATGCCCATACCCTTTCCAAAGAGAATGCCTGCAAGGATGGCGAAAGGCACCATACCGATGAATCCGAGTCCGAGGAGGGCATATGCGAGCCCATACATGAATGGCCCATATACTGCAAACTCCTTTCCAATGTACTCTGCATTCTCGAGCGTGATGATCGTATGGAAGGGAGTGAAAAAGTATATGGAGAGGAGCAATCCGATAATGAGGAGGCCAGAAAGAATGTCAATGTGGGTGAGGAAGAGATCTGTTATCTTGCGTAATTTATTCATGCGGAGCTGGTGTTATGCTATGAATAAAAACCTTCCCTTTTTCCGGATTATGCCTTCCCACAGCATTATATCTAAGACAATTTGAGTGCGGGGATGATTGATTGTTGCATGCAATTCTGAAACAGTTACTCTTCTTTTCTTTAACACCTCCTTGAGTATTTGCCCTCGCAGCCACCTGTCTGATCCAAGGAATTGTTTTTGCTTTGATAGACTTTTAACACCCGTTGACCGTGCCGTTGTTTGCAGCGCTCCGTAGTCCATGAGCGCATTGTGCCATGTGCGGGATTTTCCTTTGGGGATCATCGCCTGTGCGATTTTCATTAGAGCCGTTGTGCTCGTAATGTGAGGGAGCGCTAGCTCATGGATGAGCACTCTCCTTATGTTCGTGTCAAGCACAGGAACTTCTTTGTTGTACGCGAATGCCATGATTGCGTGCGCCGTATATGGTCCAATCCCGGGAAGTGCTGTGAGTTCTTCGGCAGTACGCGGAAGTTTTCCGTTGTACTCTGTTACAATAATCTTCGCGAGTGTTTTTAACCGCAATGCCCGGCTGTTGTATCCAAGACCGCTCCAGAGTTTGAGCAGTGTGCGATTCCGCGCTTTGCTCAGGGCAATTACGCTGGGATATTTTTTCAGAAAACGATCATAGTACAGGATTACTCGATCCACTTGGGTTTGCTGGAGCATGACCTCTGAAATAAGTATCTTGTACGGGTCTGTCGTTTTTCTCCATGGCAGGTCACGTTCGTGCGTGCTGTACCAAGCAAGAATTTTCCTTTGTAATCGCAGCGCGTTCATAGCACAAGATGGGAGAGGACATTTCCAATGATGAAAGCTGCAAGCGCTGCCAGTCCCCCAATCAGTAGCGTTTCAAGCCCGGATATGGCAATGCTGCGCTCTGTTATTCTTCCCTTGAGTCCCCCGAGGATAAACAGCGTCATGCCGGTGAGCAGGCACGCTACAATAAAGCTGGATTCTGTGAGGGGCGCATAAAACTGGGCAATGACGAACGTGAGCAATGGGATGAATCCAAAAAAAACGAATGAGCAAAATGTGATGGCCCCATTCTTTATCGGATTATCTGTGCGTTCGACAATTCCGCGTTCGTCCGTCATGATGGCTTCCACGAATGTTTTTTTGTCCTTCGCGAGAATCGTGACAAGTTTGCTCGCGTCCTTGAGCGATAGCCCTTTGTCCCGATATGATTGGGTGAGCGCCCGCTTCTCTGCGGCGAAATTGAGTTTGATGTGCTGGGTTTCGCGTTTCTGCTCATTGCGCGTGTACTGCTGTTCAGATTTACTGCTCAGGTAATCGCCAACAGCCATTGATATTCCATCCGCAATAAGGTTCGCGAATCCCAGAATAAGCAGTACTCCGCTTGATAATGATGCCCCGGCCACGCCCGCGACGATGGCAAACGTTGTAATGATGCCATCCATGCCTCCATAGATCATGCTTTTGAGATACGACCCTTCATGATTCTCGGGGTGGAGCGGTTTTCTTTGCATGGCTGTTCCGATATACGTTCTTTTATATAGCTTGCGTTGCATAAGGTATAAAAACGAGCTCATGTTTAGGGTCATATGCTTAAACCAGGCCAGCAGGCACCCGAGTTTGCGTTAAAGGACAAGGAGGGAGTTCAGCATAGCCTGAAAAATATCTCGTCTGACTTTACGATTGTCTATTTCTATCCGAAGGATGATACCCCTGGATGTACAATTGAGGCGCAACTGTTTTCTGCGCACCTTTCGGAGTTCAAGCGCCTGAATACAACCGTAATTGGCATCTCTGAGGGAGATGAAGATTCTAAAAGAAAATTCTGTGAGAAGCATGATCTGAAAGTGCTATTGCTCTCTGACCCGGACTTTTGGGTGTGCAAAAAG
This sequence comes from uncultured Methanosarcinales archaeon, assembly GCA_964533475.1. Classification (GTDB taxonomy): domain Archaea; phylum Nanobdellota; class Nanobdellia; order Woesearchaeales; family JAGVYU01; genus JAGVYU01. The sequence continues at coordinate 14,069 of CAZHJH010000006.1, read as the reverse complement.
TACGGGGTATATGGGAAAAAATCCTTTATAGGCAAATCGTTTATGGGAATCCTCAGGACGACATTTATTCTGAACAACAAACATATGATCATCAAAGTGTTTGAGAATGTTCTGCCCAAGGATCATGTGCGCGACGTGATATCTTTTCTGCAGTCACAGAACTAGTATTTCCTAATCTATAGCTTCCAGAATAGTAAACTTTATATATGAGCGTTTTGCGATGAATAACAACATATTGGGTTGATTTTGAAAAGGAAATACAACATATTGTGTCAAATTCCACCAAATAGGAATAACGATGAAATGCCCCTTTTGCGGATCCGCTGATTTAAAGGTAGTTGACAAACGGGACTCTGAGGACATTGCCATCAGGCGGCGGCGTGAGTGCAACAAGTGCGAAAAGCGCTTTACGACATATGAGCGCATTGAAAACATTCCCCTAACAGTCATTAAGAAGGATGGTTCCAGAGAGCAATTCAGCCGGGAGAAGCTCTTAATGGGCCTCCAGAAGGCGTGTGAGAAGCGCCCGATCAAGCAGGAACAGCTTCACGAAGCCGTGAATGAGATTGATGGAGAGCTTCGTTCCCGCGAGAACACGGAAGTGCCCTCGAAGGACATCGGATTGCTCGTCATGAAGAAGCTTCGGAAGCTGGATAAGGTCGCGTATATCCGCTTCGCATCCGTGTATCGTGAATTCACGGATATCGCAGAGTTTGAGCAGGAAGTTCAGAAGCTCATGAAGTAGTCCTGGATAACCCTTGTCCGGGCATCTATACTCTATATCCAAATAGTCGAGCACAAAAAAAGAGGTGAGATGGTGATTTCAGTAACCAAGCGCACGGGTGAAGTCGTGGCATTTGCCCCTGAGAAAATCAGGAGCGCGATTTCCAGGGCGGTGAAAGCTTCAGGAAAAGAGATGTCTGATGATGAGCTTGCTGAATTGGTGTTGAAGATCACTGCGGAGGTTGATGAGCGTTTTACGGATCTCTTTCCGAATGTTGAGAACATCCAGGATATTGTTGAGAAACATCTCGTGCAGAAAGGACTGTACGAGATTGCGAAATCCTACATCCTTTATCGCGCGAAGCGGCAGAAATTGAGAGAAGAGAGAAAGAAGGAGAATCTTGAGAAAGCGAGTCTTGGCCGGCTCACGGTTAAGAAGCGCGATGGCCGCATGGTTTTGTTTGAGCCGCGGAAGATTAAAGAAACATTGCAGCGCGCCGCGAAAGGGTTCGAGCATGAAGTCTCTCTTGAGCTCATCTCAAAGGAAGTGCTCAAAAACATTTTTGACGGCGTGAGTACGGAAGATCTTGAGAAGGCAATGATTCTCGCGGCGATTTCGTACATTGAGCGTGATCCTGCGTATTCCTATGTGTCCGCAAGACTGTTTTTACAGCGCATTTACAAGGAGGTCATAGGCAAATCCTTAACCTCTGACGCGATGGGGATCTCGTATCGGCAGGCGTTTGTCAAGGGAATCCAGAAGGGAATCTCGTCAGGAACATTTGATGCGCGCCTAGCTGAGTTCAATACGGAGAAGCTCGCGTATGGCCTGAAGCTTGAGCGTGATGAGCTCTTCCAGTATATTGGAATCCAAACACTGTATGAGCGTTATTTTGCGAAGGTGGATGAGCAGCGCATTGAACTTCCTCAGGCGTTCTGGATGCGGGTCGCGATGGGCTTGGCTTTGAATGAGCCGGATAAGGAGAAGCGGGCGCTTGAATTTTATGAGTATCTTTCCTCCATGAGGTTTGTGTCCTCAACCCCCACGTTATTTCACAGCGGATTGCATCATCCGCAGTTGAGTTCGTGTTATCTCACGACCGTCATGGATGATTTGCATCATATCTTTAAGTCCATGAGCGACAATGCGCAGCTCTCTAAATGGTCAGGTGGTTTAGGCAATGACTGGACGAATGTTAGGGCAACAGGAGCCCGGATTAAAAGCACGAACGTTGAGAGTCAAGGGGTTATTCCGTTTTTAAAAATCGCGAATGACGTCACAGCTGCTATTAACCGCTCAGGAAAACGACGGGGAGCGACGTGTGCGTATCTTGAAACCTGGCATTTGGACATTGAGGACTTTCTTGATCTCCGCAGGAATACGGGAGATGAGCGGAGAAGGACGCATGATATGAATACGGCTAATTGGATTCCTGATCTCTTCATGAAGAGAGTCATGAATGATGAGTCCTGGACGTTATTTTCTCCCGAGGAAGTCTCTGACCTGCATCATCTGTATGGGCAGGCGTTTGAGAAGAGGTACCTGGAATACGAGGAAAAAGCCAGGAACGGTCAGATGAAAAAACACAAAGTCGTCTCAGCAGTGAAGCTCTGGCGCAAGATGCTTTCTCGCTTGTTTGAAACTGGCCATCCGTGGATCACGTTCAAGGATCCGTGCAATATCCGCTCTCCGCAGGATCACGCAGGGGTTGTGCATTGCTCGAATCTGTGCACGGAAATTACGCTGAACACGTCCGAGGATGAAACTGCGGTGTGCAATCTCGGCTCCGTTAATTTGGAGAAGCATGTTGTTGATGGGAAGCTTGATGAGGAGCAGCTTGCAAAATCGGTGAAAGTAGCTGTGCGCATGCTTGATAATGTGGTGGATCTGAATTTTTATCCCACGGAAGAAGCGCAGGCCTCAAACCTTAAGCATCGTCCTATTGGCCTGGGCATCATGGGATTGCAGGACGCGTTGTTTAAGCTCAACATTAACTTTGACTCACCGGGTGCGCTCTTGTTTTCTGATCACATCATGGAATTCATATCATTCCATGCGATTCTGGCATCGTCCGAGCTTGCGATCGAGCGCGGTTCATATGAAAGCTATAAAGGCTCAAAGTGGGATCGCGGCATTTTTCCCATAGACACGATCTCCCTCCTTGAAGAGGAGCGCGGAGTATCCGTTGACGTTTCTAAATCTGAGTCTTTGGATTGGACTCCCGTGCGCATGCATGTGAGGAAGCACGGAATGCGGAATTCCAATATTATGGCGATTGCTCCTACGGCAACCAAGCCAACGGCCGCAAGAAGAACGTG
>CAZHJH010000006.1:0-11017 GCA_964533475.1 uncultured Methanosarcinales archaeon | reverse complement strand
AGAAAGCACGGCATGCACAATTCCAACACAATGGCCATTGCCCCGACAGCAACTATCTCCAACATTGCAGGATGCTATCCCTGCATTGAGCCGATTTACAAGAATATTTACGTGAAGGCGAATATCTCGGGAGAGTTTACGGTCGTGAACAAATACCTTGTTGAGGATCTTAAGAAGCTTATGCTTTGGAATGAGGAGATGCTTGATCAGCTCAAGTATTATGATGGGAATCTGCAGCTGATTGCGAGCATTCCGCAGCACGTCAAGGATAAGTATAAGGAGGCTTTTGAGTTTGAGCCGGAATGGCTGATTAAGCTCGCTGCCGTGCGCGCGAAGTGGATTGACCAGAGCCAGTCATTGAATCTCTTTTTGCGCGGCTCTTCAGGAAAACAGTTGCATGACATGTATTTTTATGCGTGGAAAGCAGGTCTGAAGACGACGTATTATTTGAGGACGCTTGCCGCGAGCCAGATCGAGAAATCAACGCTCGATGCCTCAAAATTTGGATTCACGCAGAGAAGAGTGTATCAGGAGCAGCCCATCGCTGCAACCCAGGAAGCCGTGATGAAAGTATGCAGTATCCTCGATCCTGATTGCGAGGTGTGCCAGTAGGCGTTGTATGCCAATTATTAACAATTCGCAGACGGATCCAAATAAGATACTCCCCATGACGTACATGTGGGCCCGACAGCACTATAAGGATGGTGTCGCGAATAACTGGACTCCTGAGGAGATATCTATGCAGAAGGATGTTGAGCAGTGGAAATCTTCACAGATTACGGAGACGGAACGTCGGCTTATTTTATGGAATCTCGGTTTTTTCTCGACGGCGGAAAGCTTGACGGCGAACAATATCGTGCTGGCTGTCTATAGGCACATCACGAATCCTGAATGTCGTCAATATCTCTTGCGTCAGGCATTTGAGGAAGCGATTCACACGGACACGTTCATTTATAGTTGTGATACGCTAGGATTAGATCCTGAGGAGATTTATACGATGTACACCACCATTCCTTCCATTAAAGAGAAGGATGATTTTGTTGTTGACCTGACAAAATCCATTTTTGATCCGAATTTTCACACAGAGGGCATTGCCAACACGCAGAAATTTGTGCATGATCTGATTGGATACTATGTGATTATGGAAGGCATTTTCTTCTATGCGGGTTTCGCGATGATGCTTGCGTTGAAGCGCCAGAACAAGATGATCGGCATTGGTGAGCAGTTTGAGTATATCATGCGTGATGAGTCATTGCATCTCGCGTTTGGCTGTGACGTGATTAATACAATTAAGGCCGAGAATCCTGAAGTCTGGAGTCCTCAATTTCAGCAGAATGTCATTACGTTAATTAAGAAAGCCGTTGAGCTCGAGAAGAGATATGCCCGTGACGCGTGCCCGAAGGGTCTTCTCGGGATTAATGCAGAGCAGTTCTGTGATTATGTTGAGCATATCGCGGATAGACGGCTTGAGCGGATTGGCCTTCCAAAGATCTATAACAAGGAAAACCCATTCCCGTGGATGTCTCAGTCTGTAGACTTGAACAAGGAGAAGAACTTTTTTGAAACCAGGGTTACAGAGTACAAGACCGCGGGCAGTTTGGATTGGGAGTAGTTAAATTTATATCCCTATGATTAACCCATTCATAATATGGAACAACTCATCATTTTAGGGGCTGGAATCGCCGGTTTAACCGCCGCGGTGTACGCAGCGAGAGCTCACTTAAACCCCTTAGTCATAGGCGGAAATGAGGAGGGCGGCCAGCTCATGCTGACAACCGCTGTTGACAATTTCCCTGGTTTTCCTGATGGCATCTTAGGCCCTGAACTGATAGAGAATACAAAAAAGCAGGCGGAGAAGTTCGGCGCGAGGTTTAAATCAGGACAGGCAACAGGTTTTGAGATCAAGAAAGGGAGTTTTGAGATAAAACTGCAATCCGGTGATAGGCTTGAGGCGAAATCCGTCATCATAGCGACCGGAGCTTCGGCAAGATGGCTTGGCATTCCTTCCGAAAAGCAGTATCAGGCACGTGGAGTGCATACATGTGCAACGTGCGACGCATATTTCTATAAGGAAAAGATTGTATACGTCGTTGGAGGCGGTGATTCCGCGATGGAGGAGTCCTTATTTATTGCGAAGTTTGCGAAGAAAGTCATTGTCCTTCACCGCAGGGATAGTTTCAGGGCTTCTAAGATCATGCAGGATAAATTCTTTGCGAATCCTAAATGCTCTGTTCTTTGGAACAGGACTGTGGAGGAGATCAAAGGCGATGGCAAGAAGATGACGGGATTAGTCTTAAAAGATACAAAAACTGGAAAAACAGAGGAAGTTCAGGGAGATGGATTATTCTTGGCTGTCGGCCATATTCCAAATACTGATTTTGTCAAAGGTAAATTAGATTTGGATGATCTCGGCTATCTTATTGCAGACGATCATAATCACACGAACATTCGGGGAGTGTTTGCCGCTGGAGATGTGCATGACCGAAGATTCAAGCAGGCAGTCACAGCAGCGGGCTCTGGTTGTATGGCTGCGATGGAAGCGGAAAAGTACTTAGGGGGAGCATCACGGGTGAAAAAATGACAACAATCACATGGTATGACATTAATGAAAAGGATCAGGAGCACGTTGAGAAAACATTGAAGAGCCATAAGCACACGTTTATCCGTGAGTCCATCTCTGAGAGGAATGCGGATCCTAATGCGGAGATTATTTCCGGCTTTATTTATTCTAAGATTCCCTCAGCGATTATTGCAAAGCTCTCTAACGTTAAACTCATAGCTACGCGTTCTACCGGCTTTGATCATATTGATATTAGAGAATGTAAGCAGCGCTCTATCATGGTTGCGAATGTTCCTTCATACGGTGAAAATACTGTTGCCGAGCATACATTTGGCATTCTTTTATCTTTGACAAGGAATATTCATCTCTCGGATCTGAGAACCCGTGGCCATGATTACACGCTTGAAGGCCTTACAGGCATAGATATCAAGGGTAAAACGATTGGGTTGATTGGAGGAGGAAGAATTGGATTGCATGTCGCGAAGATGGCGAAGGCGTTTGGCATGCGTGTTTTGGTGTATGATGTCTTTCAGCAGCCGTTCATCGCTGAGTTGATTGGTTTTGAGTATGTCCCTTTAGACACCTTATTGTCTGAGTCTGATGTTATTTCATTGCATGCTCCGTATATGAAGGAAACGCATCATATCTTGAACGTTTCGAATATGGGTAAGATCAAGAAAGGGGCTATTTTGATTAATACTTCTCGTGGCGGCCTTATAGAGACAGAAGCGCTCTTGACCGCTTTGGATTCCCGCATGATTCTTGCCGCTGGCTTGGATGTGATTGAAGGAGAGGAAGAGTTGACAAAGAATGGAAGCTCTCCTGCCGCGGTGTTGGCTCGGAAGATCATCGCCCGTGATGATGTTCTGTTTACTGCGCATAACGCTTTTAATAGCCGTGAAGCCTTACAGCGCATTCTTGACATCACATGCAAGAATATTGAAGCGTTTACGGCTGGAAAGCCCCAGAACGTTATCCAATGAAGCGAGTAAATATACATAACGTGTATGCTATTCTTGAAAAACAGATGGAATCTCTTAAAGTCCCTGTTGTTGAATTGATTGATATCCAGACGAAAGATCCGTTTAAGGTGTTATTGGCTACGATGCTATCTGCCAGGACTCAGGATGCTACGACAGCCAAAGCGTGTAAGCGATTGTTTACGAAGGTTTCTACGCCTAAAGATCTTGAGCGTATTTCTCAAGCTGAACTTCAGAAGCTGATCTATCCCGTGGGTTTTTACAGGACAAAGGCGAAGCATTTGAAGCAATTACCGCATGTTCTGAAGGAGAAGTTTAATGGAATTCTTCCCTCAACCGTTGAGGAATTAGTTCATCTTCCGGGCGTTGGTCGAAAAACCGCTAACTTAGTTATCACAGCCGGTTTTCATAAGCCTGCGATAGCGGTAGATATCCATGTATTCAGGATTTCTAACCGTTTAGGCTACGTTAAAACCAAAACTCCCTTAGAAACCGAGATGATACTACGTAAGAAGCTCCCAAAGAAATATTGGCTTAAATACAATATGTTCCTCGTTGCTCACGGTCAAAGCATTTGCCGACCAATCACACCATTATGTTCTAAATGCGCTATCCGTAAGTATTGTAATCGGGTTGGAGTTATGAAGTCAGCATGAACACTCTCCATTCTTCCGTTCTCCGTTTGAAAAATACACATATAGGAAAAACCGTAAAGAAACGCCTTTCTGAGTTTGCCTCTCCTAAAACCGATGAAGAATTGTTTGAGGAACTGTGCTTTTGCATCTTGGCCGCTAATGCGAAAGGCCGTAATGCATTCAATATCCAGAAGGAGTTAGGTTTTTCCGGCCTGTATTCCCTTCCAGAGTCTGAGATTGTTGCATGCATAAAGAGAAATAAGCATCGTTTTCATAATAATAAAGCAAAGTTCATTGTGTTAGCTAGAAAACACCATCCCTTAAAGAAGAAACTTCATGCGATATTGCATTCCAAAGGAGAAAGAGAGGCTCGTGAATGGCTTATTTCCAATGTCAAGGGCATTGGTTACAAAGAAGCATCACATTATCTTCGCAATTTGGGCGTTTCCTCACTTGCAATCTTAGATCGCCATATCTTGAATTTGATGCATGAGCACAAGATCGCGAGAAAACCAAAGACATTAACGAAAAAGAAGTATTTAACATTAGAAAAGAAGTTTCAAAAGCTCTCAAAAGAAGTGCACATGACCCCTTCTGAGTTAGATCTCTACATGTGGTATATGAAAGCAGGAGAAGTTATGAAGTGAGTATTATGGCTCCCAGTTGCCAATATACATTACAACCAATGCTTCATATTAGCGATATGCTTAATATCGTCCTCAAATATTTTGAGTTTTTATGCCTTCATTAGAGTGGCACAGGGATAGGATTTCCGAACTTAAATTAATGAGACAGCACAGGGTAGATGTCACCAACATCTACAGGACAATAAACATTGCCCTACTATCCATTGCGGCAGTATTTCTAATATTTGAAATGCAGAAACCTTCTCCTTCACCATTGGGACTAATTACATTGGGAATGGCCGTGCTTATCTTAATCCCTTTTCTTCTCTATACCGATAAATCTATCAATAAATTTGATATCAAGCTCCGAAGGAATTATAATGCTTTGCTGGGACGAAAAAAAGGAGAAAATCTTCGCAATCTTTATATAAAAGAAGAGTAAAAAGCACGTTATGAGAATAGTGACTTTATCTTTTCTCGTTGTCCTCATATTCGTTAGCGGCTGCTCTAGTTTTAATTTAGAGAAAGGAGATTCATTAAAAGATTTTAGACTAAATGCGGACACTTATTTGGACGAAACGATTTCATTTAAGGCCACTGTCGTGACTTATGGTCTTCCTGACATTTATATGACTCAAGATTTTGGCGTAAATGTTGTTTACTGGAAGTTCGTTGACGACGAAGGATATTTTGTAAATGTTATTTCTCCTAATCGAAGATTTGAACTGAATAAATTTTATAATGTGACTGGGAAATATGTCAAAACTAAAGCCAACAATTACTATCTAGTCGAGTAGCTTCGCATTAATAGCCCCATAATTTACTTCTCACATTCTTAATTGATATATTTTCGTCTACAAAACATTTCTTTTTATAGTCCTTAACTAGAATTTCGAAAAATAATTAGGACACTCCCAAGCGTTTTTATCTGAAAAACATTAATAAACTACCCGATAAATAGACATGAAAATGGTACGAAGCCATTCTTTCGATAAACTGCTTGAGCTTAAAAGAGAGAAAGTAATGGCAACAGTTCATAGAATATGTGCTAAAAGAGGTCTTCCTTTACCTACGATAAATTTTGAGGGGTGTATTGAAGAATTTGAGGGTCAACTCGCACATTATCATCCTGACGCAAACACCATCTGTATCTCGGAAAGACAACTAATAATTCAAAACTTTGATGATTTGGACGCAACGATGGCGCATGAAGTAAGTCATATTCTAATACAAGACCATGGCCCTCGATTCCGTGAGGAAGAAGTAACCAGTAATATTGCAGGATGGAAACCGCCAGGGGGTATTGTCCATATAACTGAGGAAAATGAACCGGCGTTTGAATCTATTAAAGAAAGAGAAATCAAACCGGATATGATTAGATGTAACTATCATTTTTGCAGAAAAAAAGCAGATTTAACTCAATGCCACCACTGCCAAAACTATTATTGTGAAGTGCATTTTGAACCTTATGAGCCAAGATTGGGTTTTCATCCTGATTCCACTAGCAACTCAGGTCATCCTTGCGCGCCGTTTGTTGATTATTTAACCGATAAGAAGAAGGCAGAAGATAAAAGATATGCTGAGGCCCTTGGCAAGTTAGTAAAAGGAAAAAGAGAAACAGTATCTAATGATTACTCGTACGATTATGCTCCGTCTTTTGACTATTCTGCCTATAACCATGTAAAAAGCAATAATGAACACGAACCCGATACACTCAAATCAAAGCGGAATTGGCTTATTTTATTAGTGTTAGTCATGGCTTTATTCCTAATATACCTTTTTTTTATAAGGTGATCTTATCAAATCACGGAATTTCCGTTCATATTACTCATTCTCTATTGCATAAAATTGCTTTTCCTCAAACTTAAACATCTTTGCAATGATATTGGATGGAAATTGTTGTATCTTTTGATTATACCAGCTTACTCTTTTATTGTAAATCTTTCTTTCATGAAGAAGCTCTCTTTCAACATGCCATATGTTTCTCTGAATGTTATTGAAACTTCTATCAGCCTTTATTTGAGGGTATCGTTCATGCACAATAAGCAGTTTTGATAAAGCGGACTCAAGCATGTTTGATGTTTTCATCTTTTCATTAATGTCACCTGCAGAACCCCATTGTGATCTTAATCTTGTTACTTCAGTTAGCAGCCCCTTTTCATGGTTTGAATATCCCTTTACGACGTCTGTAAGTGCAGGAATTAAATCAAACTTCTTCTTTAAATGTGCTTGAATATGGCTCGCCTGTCGTTCAGTATCAATACGAAGTTTGACAAAATTGTTGTACGTCTTAAAAAGATAAACGGCTAGGCCCAATACAACTACTCCAATTATTGAATATCCTATGTAGTTCATTTTGATTCCTCCGAAAATTTTAAAGATTTTTTATAATACTCCTCATTCTTGTTCATTTTCTTAGGAGTAATACTCACTTGAAAGTATTTCACCATCTCCTTAATCGCTTCTTGTTTTGTCTTTAGTCTGTTTACTACCTTATACACTTCGACGATTTTATCTTCTTCATCCGATAAGTCTACCAATATTTTAACCATCTTAACACCTTGTTATATGGTGTAACATAAAGTAATATATAAAGATTTCGGTTTTAATGAGGGTTACCGCTAGTTTGAGGTTTTCATGATCAGAATCTGCCCCCTCCAAATCCCTCTGAATTGGATATCTATCTGCGGTATATGAAATCTTGAAATGTTAGTCTGAATTGTTAGATATAGATTGCCATAACCTCTAAATCAGTATTTCCCGCGTTGTCCGTTGCTCTTATGGAGATTGTATGTTGCCCACCGCTGAAGGATTTAGTCTTTGAATAAAGCGCACAGTTTTTACATAGTGATCGCCATGTTGGTCGTTTTTCATTGTGATCATAGTACTCCAGTGTTACGGCTTCTGAGACGCTTATATTGAACTTAACGCGGGATCCATCAATAGAGTGTCCAATGTTATTTATCACCGGGCTAATAGTGTCTGCATGGATTTGAAGGTATTTTGACTCGTCAGTGTGGTTTGCAATATCCTCCACAATGAATCGATATGATAATGTAGCAAAGTTATAGGGAGTTACATCCACATTGAACTCGCATTCTTGTGTTGTATCTTCTGGATTGAATGGACAATCGCTGCGTATCTTGCGCTGGGTACCATATTCTAATGATATCTTCTTTGGATTATCATCTTGGTATTGAACAGTAAATGAACCATTCGTATATCCTTTGTTTTTTGGTTCAGTTGATTTGATCTTGGGCTCTTTTGAGTCCACCATGATCCCCACAGGGGTTAAGATATCATTTTTTTGTGAGCTTTTTGCTTTGAATGTGAGGTTATGGAACCCATCCTTCAAGGAAATGTATTTTTTCTTATCGTTACCATAACCACTGCAATCATCACAGAGCTTCTTTTCTTTTGGACGCGAAGCTGATTCATCCGTATAATATATCTCAGTGTATGGTGGGGAAAGTGTGATGTTTACAGGTATCTTGGTTTCTTCCGTAATCATATTCGTTAATGGCATGATAAGGTTCAAGCATGCGCCATTATCATCTATAATTCCATTGCAGTCATTATCTTTACCATCACATATTTCTGTTGAGGGATCAATTTCACCAACACATGCGCCCCAGTCTCCATTTGTACAAGTGCTTTGTCCATACGAGCATTCACCAATATCGCTTTGCCCACACTCTGTGGTGCTGCCAAAGGCGCAATTATTGTTTTCATCCACCAGCAAATCGCAATCGTTATCTATGCCGTCGTAAATATCCTCTGAAGGCAATATAGCATTGCAGCTTACCCAAGAACCTGCACTGCATGATTCGGTTCCCAACGTGCATGCTCCAGCTTCAGATACTCCGCATTGCCTAGCCAGCTGTTCATCTTTGGTGCCATCGCAATTCTCATCGATATTGTTGCATACTTCAAGGGAAGATGGAGATACGGAACTGCTATCGTCGTTGCAGTCAACTCCGGGTGTTGTCTGGCAGGCAGAGGATACACAATTGAATGCGTCGCATGTTCCTGAAACCGCTTCACTGACAAATGAGTCGTTATCCGTGTCGCAGTAGTATGATATTATGGGGCAAATCTCTCCTTCATCTGCTATTCCATTACAGGTTTCGTCTTGACCGTTGCATAATTCCTGAGCATTTGGATGGATGGACGCATTGAGATCGTTACAGTCGAGCGCATTTTGGACAAATCCGGGGGGCGCTGTACACGCTAGTTCATTATTGGAGGGGGTTCCATAGTTATCATTGTCGTTGTCCTTGTAGAAGGTTGTTTTTACTCCTTCATCTTTTACACTATTGCAATTATCATCTATATTGTTACAGGTTTCTGTGGCTGTTGGCTTAATGCTGGCGTTGTTGTCATTGCAATCGTTTCCAGTTTGATTTGAGCATCCAAGCGGGATACAGTTAAATGAATTGCAGGTACTGGGGGTTGTAGTTCTGAAAGTATCTGCATCGTTATCACAGTAATATGAAGTTGGAGGGCACACTCCTCCTTCATCAATAGATCCATCACAGTCATCATCATTTCCATTACAACGCTCTGGTGCATTGGGATGAACTGAGGCATTAAGATCGTTACAGTCTGAATGATCAGTCACGTATCCGGGCGAAACAACACAGGCAAGAAGCGTGTTTGAATTGTTTCCGTATATGTCATTGTCAAAGTCTCGGTAATATGTGTTTTTGACATTCTCGTCTATGTTACCATTACAATTGTCATCAACATTATTGCATTTTTCTGAAGCCGAAGGCTTTATGCTGGCATTGAGGTCGTTACAGTCTGTTCCTGCTGAAGTTGAACATTCAGCAGGCATACATTGATAGGCATTGCATGAACTGGAAGTATTGCTTCTTACATTATCTGAATCAATGTCACAATAATAGTTAATTAAACAAACTTGTCCTTCATCAATAACGCAATTATTGTTGTCATCAACGCCATTGCATTGCTCGCTGTTTTGATTTGTGCAGATGCCGCCACAATCAATACCTCCCTCATTACCATCCTGAATGCCATTCATGCATGGAGGAACCTCAATGTTCAACAATACTGTACCTCCACCAGGGACAAACAGGTCATATCCGCTATCGAATCCATCTACAACAACATTGTATGTTCCTGCGGGCACAGATAACCCACAGTTAGTAATACAAATAGGGTTATCATTAAATTTATGATACCAAATACCCGTATCAGGATTCTTTTCTAGAGGTAACAGAGTCCCCCCGTTATCCAGGCTTACCGTTTGTACATTTGAGTCGTATAGCGGACTTATCTTTACCAGTACTGATCCACGTGGGAATGGAAAAGGATCGCTTTGTCCGCTGCCTATTTTGTAATAACCCTCACCCTCTCCGATGTTTAGGTATCCGTTAATAATTGATTCTGCAGCATCATTTAATATTAAGTTGATCGCAGTTAGAATTCTATCCGAATTGTAGCCCACTAAGAATCCTTGAGGTGGTGCCCTTTCTCCCTTTAAATTGGCATGATTTACATTAAATGCAATCATGCTCACATTCTTATAAAAAAGATTGGCGCTTGTAACTGAAACTAAACTATCAGAATCATCGTCTTCAAAAGGAAGAGGAAGAATGTTGTCAGCAGTTCCAACAAGGGTGTAGTATTTGGTGGGGGGTTGTCTAAAATTAACATTAAGATCCCATGTGAACCGACTGCCCACAGCAAGATCGTGGTAAATTGGGGCTTCAGTATCCTCGCCAAATAAATACTTTTGGAACTCTTCAGTAAAATCAGCCCATGTATCGAATGCGATCCTATTGCTCAAATGTGAACCATAAAATGGTGAGCCTAATGTGATCAATTTCTCCACATCCCCCCTATAATTTATTCTTGTTCCTGAAGGGATAATCGCATGATTCTCAATATAACCTCGGCTTACAAGTCCGCCCAAGCTATGCGCGATAAGGGAAACTTGAGATTTACCAGTCTTTTGCTCAACAAATAGAATACCATCAGCCAGCAATGCTGCCGAATAATTGATCTCTTGGTTGTTTGGATAACAAAAACTCTCTTACACTTTTTATCCAAACGCGCAATCCTCTCAATACGTAGTTTACCCTTAACAGTAGAAGACAGTATCCCTTCTACAATCACATTGTATCCCGATCGTAAATACAGCTTCGTTAACTGATACAAAGCCTCATACACTAATGGAGTATTATCATCTTT
>CAZHJH010000005.1:0-24578 GCA_964533475.1 uncultured Methanosarcinales archaeon | reverse complement strand
CTTGCGAAGCAAGATCCCACTGGAACAGTGAACGTGAGTTCACGATCAAAAACCTTTGGTTTTTGTATCAAACGATCAACCCGTTTGCGGGTTGCCCGATAGCTTTTTAAATCAATCCGTATTTTACTCCCAATAGGTTACTACTCCAATATAGCGACAAAAGATAACTTTAAAAAAAGGGGGGATATACTGATAAAAAACAAGAACACGAGGGGGAAGGAAAAATGACTGGAAGCGTAATGGAAGAATTAAGGGATATCCAACAGAGGCTCAGCAACGCAACGCAGCAGCGAGTTAGATTCCAAGCAGACTATCAAAATCTCGAACAAAGGGCTCAGGGAATGGGCGAAGCTCAGCAAGTCGATGAATTCCAGCGTGCCGTTCAGGAAGGCAAAGTATACGAACAAACGGTACGTGATCTCGTAGCAGGACTTAACGCTATTTGCAGTGGGCGCATGGATTTCTTACATCAGTACAGCAGCTTTCAAGGGCCCGAGAAACTTTGGAGTTTACTCGGGAAAGTATCCATGAGAGCTGAATTGAAAGCTAAGAATATGCGCCAGGACAGAATGGAGCGCCAAGGTGTTTCAGAACAACTCAAGACGATAAGCTCCTATGTCGAACAAGTTGTCGCAGAAGTGCTCGAAGGCCAAATAGCTATGAAAGGCCAATATGAAGGATTAGCTGCGCAATGTATTCAAATCTCAGACCGCATGCGCGAAATGCAACCTGAACTTGCCGCTGCAAAAGAACAACTTGAGGCAATTACGAAAGAGTATGAGACACAAAATACGCAATTACAAGCTATAACAGACATCATGGCTCGTCCTACGTTGCAGGCGGTTGTGTCCGAACTTGCTACTCAAAAGCAAGATGCTGAAGAGAAGCATAGGATCTTGAGAGCCGAATTTGAGGGTCACAGTACTCAAATCTACAAAGTTCAAACTCAGAGAGATACCTGTGAGCAGATCCATCTCACACTGCTTGACTTTGCGACTCAGATGCACACTGCAAACAAGAACCTGTACGGAGTGCTCCAATCCATGCCGGAAATTCTGAAAACAAAGGAACGTGTCGAAGGCGCTGAAGCAGCATACGAAACGCTCAATAAGGCAGGGGAAGAGTCAGTTCGCATGGGAGCTATTGCACGTGAAGCTATTCTCACGAAGTTGGGAAGATTGCAAGAGCAACCTGGAACTACTGCATCTGTGCTTCGCGACATCGAGGCAAGCATTCAGAGAACCGATGCCTTCATCGAAGCTCACAAGGCCAGAATGAAAGAAAGACAAGGACTCTCGTATTCGGAGCGCCTTGCTCGTGAAGCAGAAGGAAAGCTGTAAGATCCGAGATGAAACTCACGAGCGGTCAGACCCGTGTTGTCGGGTTGGATATAGAAGAGGCTGTGAGAAAGCCCAAGGAGCCCATACGTGTGCTTCCCATGGATGCTGCTCAAGCCCATTTTTCTATTCTTACCAGATATTTGGGCTTTGCGCATGAGTGGTATCGCGGCCACAAAGACACTGCATCAGAGATATCTCAGTACATAGATCGGCTGAAATCATCGCTTGATCTTCTCCTACGATGGCGACAGGTGCGAGCCATAATTCCGGATCAGGAAGCATTCAACGAGATTAAGATCAAACCGGAGAGTTCAGGATGGCCTCTTGCGCTGGGAGAATTTTCTGTCTTAGGTAAGTGCGCTGAGTCTGCTGAGCTGGATTTGCAGCGAATCCCCCTTATGCCTGATCTCGTTGATATGGCATTGGATGCAGTATACCGTGGGGCTTATCCAGATGATGCGGTTCAGTTAGCTCAAGCCAGAAAACTGCTCGAGGATCTCATTCAAAGTCCCATTGTCTCTGATTTTGAGATTCTTCCCTTGCACGAAATAGGGCGGGAACCACAAGGTGCATTATACTCACAAACAGTATTGAAATTCAATATGACATTGAATATCCCGTTCATTTATGAACTAACGTTCAGAGGGACGATGCCCGATCACCTGAACATTTGGTATCCTGAGATGATACAAAGGATAAAGGCAGGACTTGATACTTTGCGCTCCAATGAGATGCAAAAGCTGGCGAGGGAAGTTGAAACCGTGAATGGGGTTCAAGTTCTAAAAATTATGTGTCACATGATTGGACCAATATGCACAAGACACACACGAAATACGCCAGAGATAGATGAAATACTTTCCCATGGCGCTGAAACAGATGCAATATTCTTAACATCCACAGAGAAGGTTGGGAGAATGAAGGAAAGACCGTACACGGGATTGGGGGGCTATTTTAGACGCTGGTCAACTAGAGATACACAACAGGGCATTTTCAGTCCTACCATCTCCGATGGGCTTCATGCGCTTCTTCCGCACAGAATGCTCCAATACGCTGAACAATTCATTGAGCAGATATACAAAAATGTTACTCCTCATGCAATTACAGACCGCGGTGATATCCTATGACCCAAGCAAATGCCCCCATTGATATTGGACCGAAGCAAATTGAGAAACATAAGCGGGGTATGGATGAAATGCTTGAGGGATACCTCTATGGCGACTCCAAGTATAGACTCTCAGATCTTATGGCTGCACTGGATGAAGATGAACCAACCCATATGAATGAATTGGAGGCTAATGTCTTTAATATTATTCGTGAAAGTGCACAAATATTCAAGGAGGTTGTAAGCCACCTCTCCGAAAAAACTCAGTGGGATAAAATTCGATTTAAACACGGGCAATTAACAGATCCTGTATTCCAGCAATATAGCGCATTTATTAATGGCTTTGCTGGATATGTTGCCTCAACATATGCTGCTAATAGGCTTGAATTCCTCGTTGAAAAGGAGGAAGAAAAGATTGACGAAGATTTATCAGCGCACATGCCCCGATTGATTGTTCCTTCTGAGCTATTCCTCAGTGATATCTTGCGACCATTATATCAGGCGTTGATTCCGCAACATAAAGCAATGAAGAAGAGAAAGGATAAACCCGGGGATACAAGCCCATTAAGATTCTCCGGTCCTGAAGGATTTATTAATTATGCCATCACGGTATTTAGGATCAATGCCGAGCGCGCGCTGGAGCAGCGTGATAAGACAAAAGAATTTGAAAAGCATTTGGAGGGAGTTCAATGGAGAGTAATGGATGATTTCATTACATTTGAAGGGTATAATGTTACAAATCAGCAAATGGCTCCGCGGAAGGGGAAAAAGTTAGATTTTACTCCTGTATCTCCAAATGAGATTGCAGGCAACGAAGAAGCAAAACACGAGATTTGCCGGTATGTAGAGAGGATGTTGCTTTATGATTCGCGCGAAGGCAAAAATCCAGTATTAGTGCTCGGTGGGCTTCCATGGACGATCCTATTCGATGGCATACCTGGAACTGGAAAGACAACAACGTTCAGGATGGCCATGACGATCCTGAGCGAACTCGCTGAACGGGCAGGGATCCCGTACGAAATCATTATGATTGATCAAAGTGTTAAGGACATGTATTATGGTAAAACCGGACAACAGCTGCTCACTAGGCTGCAACCGACGCACGATCCAAAAACATTAAGCATAGTCATAGCTGACGATATCGATCTCTTGACATCCTCAAGGGCTGATGCACAGGGCGCTGATAATGATATTAATAACATCCTTATGCAATACTTTGATGGGGCGCTGACTGTGCGACGAGGAAATGTATTGAACTTCGCAGCCTCAAACGATCCGACACGGCTTGACAGAGCTATTCGAAATAGATTTGGGTATCGCCTTGAGCTCAAAGGACCAGTTACTGCAGAGGATATGGCGGATATGATTGTGCTACTTAACAAAAGGCATATGGAGAGGGGCATTCTCGTAGCGGACGTAGGTTACACGCCCTTCGCCACACAGGATATCCGAAAGGAAGATGGAACATGGACATTAACCGAAGAGATTTTGCCTGTTGAGTCTGACTTGCTACCTAAAAAAATGCCTAGAAGTATTCATGAAGTGGGCGTATACCTTGCTGACTTAAAGAAACAAGTTCCCTCCTTCTCTGGTCGAAGTGTGAAAGCAATAGTGGATAATGCACATGCGCGGGCAGCCAATTGGGATGTTCCCCGAGAATGGTTGTTTGATCCTAAGTCCTATAGGGACAGACCCTATGCTGAGAAAGAGTCCATGGTAATTTCTCTTTATAAAAATATTAGTATAAACGCGATTGTTCAGGAAGCCGCAAGAATTGCAGATTCAGAAAGAAGATACACTGAGGCTGCCTTGATTGAGGACGCAGAGCGTTTCGCGAGAGACATTGACGTCCGGCAGAGGGGTGCCTTGATTGCTGTGGAGAAAGGAATACTACCCAAGGAATCGTGAAAATCATGCAAACACTCGAAAGCGCGGGAATCATCAACAAGAATCTCTATGTAGTTTCAGCTATCGAGGCTCAAAGGTATAATGATACGCTCAAAAGAATCACCGGACTGGAGATAAAGCTAACTGAATTCAGGATAGATAAACGCGGAGAATCTCCAGAGATCGAGCGCGAGTTAGGCCCTAACTATTTACAGATTAATGCTGCCAACCGATATGTGATTATTGTATCCCCCAATCAAGCAAACGCTGACCTGATTCACGAAGAGTTTTCATTTGATGATGAATTTCTCTCAACCACCCATATGAATGCATTTCCAGCGATAACCGCTGTGACTAGAGTTGATGCCTTGTTCGGTGAGATCTGGGACGGGTGTGAGGTCTATAACTGCATTGAAGATCTTTTGCTCATCAAACGTATCAGATTAGCTTTGGAAAGTCCATCGGATTTTACGGGAACGGCTCACGAATTAGCGAAGTTGGAAAAAAAACTAAGGAAAAATCCTGCCTTGCTCGCAAGCGAGGGTGAAGAGCTGCTTCAAAAAATGGCCGCTCTGGCAAGGAAGGTGGGAGATATTCGGAAGCATAATCTTTCGGGCCTTGTAAATCAGTTTGAGATTGTTTCCTTTTTCACAAGGCTCTTTGACGGTGTGGCGGTGTATAGAGAGCATGCTCAAGGGAGGCATACAATTCCGGTCCATCACCCTGATGAAACAATTACGCTGGCTGATCAAATTGGTGCAATGCATACGGGGATGTTTGGCGAAACGCATGTCTTTTGCGCGTTGGATCTCCGGTATGGAATATACCGTGACAGCGAAGCTGTGACATATCATGATCTCACAGACAAGGTTGCGATGATGCGATTTCTCACTAAAAGGGAGCTCATCACATATGATCCGGTGCGGGTGAACAGGGCAATCATGCAACTACAGGATGCCGCCATGCTCGCTGAAGGATTAAATGTGGCGGAGTTCACGATCGAGGATCGAAAGCGACAATTGGGAAGGATTCAGAACCATTATGGAGAGATCGTCCAAGTGTTAGAACTCGTTCGCAATAGTCTTGCTACAGAGCCTAATCTGGATATCGACGCTGCCTTACGCAGAGTTGATCGAAATATTCCACAAGTGGCACCTGAAGTGAGAGCGGCATTGGCAGTACCAACTTCCACGGAGCCCGGAACAGAGAAAGTGACAAACTGGATGCTCGACCATGTATTTCCATACCATTATCGTCACATGCTTCAATACAACAGGAGAACGCTTGAACGAGGGTTTGATGCGTCTCCTGATCAACTGAAGGCATATATTATAAAATATTTAACAGGTGAACTACCATGGCTTTAGAAATCATCGTTTGGGCGGCAAAGGCTGCTGCAGCGTATAAGACACCGTTTTTAGCTGCAGGGGGGTTTGGTTTTTTGGACTACGCGACAATGCGATTAGCAAATTCAGGAACCGCACGTGAAGCGTATAAAGAAGAGGTCAAAGATTCGATCGTTGGCATTCTCAATGCGCAAGGCGTAGGATTAGCTGAAGGAACATCAGCTCCCTATTCTGCGGATAGCATGGAATATGCAAGGGCAGTGGGGGTTGCCCGCGTATATCTTGAGAGGCAGGGACTTATTGCTCGAAGCCCAAGCGACCGATCAACGCTGGGGGGCATAGTGACAAGAGTCTATAGGGCAGTGGTTAAGGAAGAGCGCTTGAACTCTCTGCGTCCTGTAACGAAAGGATATCTTTCGATGTTCGCTGCATTAGCAATAGCTGTATGTCAAACGCCCGGAGAGGGTCTTATGGAAGCAGCTTCAAATTTTCCGGGTAATGCCGCGGGTTTGTTCATAGGTTTAAACGCTTGGAACCTTGTTGGAAAGGCATACACGCGATGGAAGCGCTCAAGAAATGAGAAAGACATCGACTATACCTTGCACCAGCTGATTAATAATACGGAGATCATCACGCTGGTCTCAAATTATAAGCCGAGCGAAACTATCGCTCATGAAGTTACGAGTTTAACTGGGCCAGCTCAAATCACCAGCCGGGGGCAGAAAGCTGCAAAGAAAGCCGCAACCGTGGTCGCTCAATCTGCTTCGACAGTCGTAGAAACCGTTCAGAAGGCCATGGCTTTCCGTGAGCGTGCGGAGCAACGGCAGGCTGAGTTTGATAGGAGGCAGCAAGACGCCATTGAAAAGATGAGGAGTCGCTTCAGGGGCACAAGATCATGAGTGATGATCCTGCACAAAGGATTCTGGAAGAGCTTGGTCAAACAAACCAGAGCAAGATAAGAAGAAGGATATCTTCGGTAGGCCGCGGTCTCCGTTCAGGCTGGAGAAATACCATCGACTGGGCTAAGAAGCGCCCTAAGAGAGCTGCTATAGTGGGAGCTTCTGCTCTTGCACTGGCGGCCGGAGTAGGATACCTCATTCATGAGGGTGTAACGCGCCGCTGGAACTATCCTATCCGTCACGTGCTGTATGATGCAAATCATGTAGTATTTTGGACGGGAGGACCGAACTCAAGAAGCTCACAGGACGCAGATTACGATTCGTATGTGAGCGTCTCCTTGGGAGGTGAGAGCGCTGCGGGAGAGACGGGTTTCGTGGAAACAAGAACAGGAACATTCGAGTTCCTAACAGAACGTATCCGCAGAGAATCAACATACGTCTTCTTCCTCAGAGATAGAGACTCTGTCTACCGCGTGTCATCAACGCAAAAGCCTGAAATCGCTCAACCCATATTCAGCGTCAGCGGGTCATTTAATTACAGGCAGGAGGATGCGGTTTTTTACGAGGATCGCAGCGAGCAGTACATCACGGACAAATTTATTCCGTACAGGGCGTTGGAAGATCGCGAGATTACGAGCCTCATAAGAAATGGTCAGCGTCATCTCGTCACAAGGCTCACCGATCGACGTCAATGGGGTATGGGCTATTTGTTCGGCAGAGAGTACCGGGGAGGAACATTTGTTGAGCATTATCGTCCCGAGACAACAAGTGTAGGCAGATCAGCAGAAGTCGAGGCTATCCGTCTCATGCGACGCTTGACGACTGAGGATCTGAATCAGGACGAACGCCGCGAAATCTTCTGGCAGATCTATGAGGAGCAGGAAAAAATACCCGTATTGCCCGTTCTCACAACGTTTGAAGATGGAATTTTTGACTGGCTGCCACAAGAGAGTACGTGCTTTCTCGGCGTCCATCCAGGAAGGATGGAGAGAATCCTTCGCGCCTATTGTTTAGGAGGAGACGATATTCGCTACAGGGTGCAGAATAATTGGGACTTATTCCCGGGAAATTGGATCCCTCCTATTAATCGTTTTCACATAGGCAGTGACCGAGATATCTGGTTTCCGTTCAATAAATATAACAATGGCGGATATGATATCACAGATGAATTCGGGACGGTAGCCCGTATTGATTTCCAGGATTTTTGGTGGCACTATGGATCTGACGTAGTATACAATTACTTCGCAGATCTGAACGGGGACGGCCAAATCGCCCATGGCGTACGAGACAATCCTGAATTGATTGGCAGAGTGCTTGTGAAGCCCGACCAGGATGTTCCCATTGACCTTGAAGAGGTTATTGGAACTGGGCATGGTCCCCAGGATGTAACCCAATCCATGAATTTTGTGTACATGGGTACCACAGGTCATCTTGAAACCGACATGCGCTATTTTGACCTTTGCAACTATGTGGAAACCATGATGCCTGATCAAATACATAGAGGATACTCACGGCATAGCTACTTAGGATGGGTTAACGAAGTGCGCGCAGATATTCAACTGTTTAACCACCCAAACTGGGACAATATGAGCCGCTCGTTAACTGAAGAGTCTGTTTTACCAGCTCCACATGACATCGTAAGATTGCTTATCGCAACAGGAAGACCATATGCTGAACAGGTTGCAGAACGCTACGGCATCGCAGATCAGTATCAAGGACAATTTAATCCTTCACCAAATCTTCACGAACGCTGGGATCTTGGCATGTGGCCGGGAACGCTTTTAACGTTAGGGTCTCTTGCCGGCATTTGTGCAGGGGCTGTATGGTATAGGCAAAAACGGCGACAAAATCCTCTTCTTGTGGAGAACAGAGCCATTCGGGACCGCATTGACGGCAATTAACGCAATCTTTATTAACTCCTCATCTTCGGATAGCCTATGCTCATCCCTATAATCGGATTCGCAGGCATGATTCTTGTACTCCTCGCGTTTGTCATGAATCAGTTTGACAAGTGGGATCATGATTCTTATGCTTATGACATCACGAACGCGCTCGGAGGATTATTGCTCACGGAATACTCCGCGTTGATTGGCAGTTATCCCTTTCTCTTTCTCAACGCAATATGGACGGCCGTTTCACTCTATGAATTGTGGCTGGACATTGAAGGAAGGCCGAAAAAAATAACGCATTTGCATCATAAGAGAAAGAGGTAGTTATCTCCATTTTACAACAACATCATCTGTCCTCGTATACGGATCAATATTTGCATTCTCTGGTTTTACAGAATCCCCCGCTTTGAACTGCAATATTCCCAGCCACGCGATCATCGCGGCATTGTCAACGTAATATTGATTTTCAAGGAAATAACACGTTGCCTTCCTGTCCTTACACATGATCCGCGCCATCTCCTGGAGCCGCTTATTGCATGCAACCCCCCCACCAAGAACAAGTTCTTTCTTGTCGCAGTGCGCCATCGCTCGTTCCGTAACCTCTATGAGCATCGCAAACACAGTTTCCTGGACGCTAAAGCATAACTCTTCTTTTTTAAACTTCTTCGACTCCACTTTGCGCCTGAGATTCGTCTGCAATCCTCCAAACGACACATCCATCCCTTTGACGGAATACGGTAGTGCAATCAATTTCTTTCCCTTTTTAGCCAACTCCTCGATCTTCGGCCCTCCCGGAAACCCTAAGCCGAGATCACGCGCGAAGCTATCCAGAAAATTGCCTATGCCCATGTCCAATGTCTCTCCAAATATCCTGTATTTCTTCCCTTCGTACGCGATGATTTGTGTATTTGCACCAGATGCGTACAGCAGCACAGGATCCTTTGCCTTCGTGAGCAATCTGCATATCTCCAAATGCGCGATGCAGTGGTTTACTCCTACGAGTTTTATATTTCCCATCACGGCAAGGCCTCGCGCGGCCGTTGCCCCAACGCGCAGGCATGGTCCAAGCCCGGGGCTTGCGGAATAAGAGATCAGCGTAATATCCTTGAGCGATACGTTTGCTTTATCCAGCGCTTCTTGAATAACATCACCGCACACATTGACATGATGATCTGCCACTTCAGCGGGGATCATTCCCCCTTTCTTCGTCGTGAAAATATCCTTCACGTTTGAAAGAATCTCTCCTGAGAATGTAACAACACTCGCTCCAAACGTGTGCGCAGTGCTTTCAATCCCGAGGCAGAGTTTAGGCATGTGTTAGAGGATCACAGAGGAACATAAAAAGGTTATGCACGCAGAGGGCACTATTTCAAAACTTCTGGTAAGAATTCACTACAATAATATTTATAAGGAAGTTCGGTATTTAAACTTCATGCCCGTTGCCGAACTCGTATCGCCGCAATGTTATGAACGATGCAGAGCAAATTTTATTGCCCATGACGCACAGGTTTTTCGTTCTTTGGACACTTGGCGGGAAGGTGATGATGAGTTCTTCGAAAGATTTCTCAGGATACAAGCGGAGGGCTATCCAGCATATGATAGATTAGACATGCAAGTCTTGTCCATTCTTCTTGAGGAGCAACAAGCTCCAAAGGATATGGAAGGTCTTTGCCTACTCGTATTACAGGAGGGCCTTCAGAGAAACCCAGATGGAAACATAACAATCGGAACATATTTCGAATCCGTGCATACGGTCTACGGAAGATTGGGTTACGACGCGATCAATAAACTGTTCAAGTTAGACGAAGCAAGCCAAAGGCAGGATGCAGAAAAGTGGAGGCAAAGGAAGGAGCGGGCATTAGATCCAGAAAAATTGCCGTTGAGGAAAGAGCTGGGACTTGAGCCAATAGGAGAACAAAGATTCTGGCAGTCCTTCGAGAAAGAGGCTGGTTTAGCATTAACGCTTCTGAGAAGGTATATTGTGGTTATGACTTCAGATCATTATGCGGAATTTATCCCATAAATCATTTTTTCTAAGGACAGTATTATTTACAATTCCCATCGCTTCCACACAGGAATCCCGGAGGACATCCGCACAACGAACACGCGGGCAGTAATTTCCCAAACTGGCAGAACGCGGGTTTGCTATACGAACAGCTTCCGTACAGCGTTCCATCCTGGCACTGCTGCTTGGGATTGACTTCTTCAACAAGAACGCTTTGCGACGGGCACCACGGAGCGCCCTCGGGAAAATCATACGCGTTGTCTTCAACGAATTTGATGGATGCGTCGCATGCGGATGGCGCTGCCGTAAAAAATGTTATGCTGTCCGGGTCCAAATAGAAACTCCACGGCGGATTATACGCGATGGATTTTCGCTTGATCTCTCCCTGAATATGCAGGGTTGTCTCTCCTTTGAGAATATCGCGCGTCTGCTCGATCGCCTCAGGATCATAGAGTGCAACAACGAAGCTATCACGCGCGGGCAGCACTACAAACCTAAAATATGCTGGCTTTTTCTCAGCACAGTAGCATTGCTTCTTCGTTTCGTGGCATCTGGCCGGTTGGCATCCAACCGAGCCGCAATCCTCATCGGTGATGCAGGCATGCGGAATAACTGCGGCAGCCCCGGTGGGAATGGGATTCTTCAGTGTAACAAAAATAAGTCCCGTAAGGAACAAAATGCCTAATGCTAACACCACACCCCTCATATATGCCATTTCACAATGCGAGTTTATAAATTTTGTGATGAGGGAAAGGAGCGATATAGGATCGTATCGTCTTGCCAGCCATGGCGGCGGTCGAACCGGGGGATGGTTGTCGAGCGCTAGCGAGCGCAACTAGGAAAATCTCCGATTTTCTGTGTCCCTTACGGGGTGGACGCCGAGGCGAAACCGAGCGTGTCTAGGAAAAACAATTTTTCCGTGGTTCGACGAGGAGCGAAGCGACGAGAGGCCGCCATGATTGGCTGGCCATATTTTTAGAAACAAAGTCTCCATGCACCCAAATCCTTTTATACACCTTTACTTTTTTATTCACTATGATCGTCCTCAGAATCGTCTTCCTCGCACTGGGATTGCTGACAATAGCGGAGGGTCTCGGGATCATGGATATTACGATTGCAGGATACGGCTTTGCGTTCCTCGGCGCAGCGCTGTTGGTCCTCGTGCAGGGCGTGTATGTCCTTAAGAACCTCATGCTCCGCAGATCAGGGAAAGCTGTGTTTGCCCTCATCTTTGCATTAATCGGTGTCCTCTATCTCACAAAAGACTTCCTGCCTCTTGACCTTCCCATGCAATGGGTGCTCGCAGCCGCGTTAATCATCGTTGGTTTCTCATTCTGAGAGCGCAGAAGAGAAATGATTTTATAGGAGCAGGATTTCCTCACGAGTATGGCGGATGCCAGATTGTCCTATCACTCCGTGATCAGGAGGTATCATCCGCTTCCACGTTCTGAGCAAGAAGATCTTTGGCGAAGTGTTGCCGCAGGGGATGAAAGCGCCCGTGAGTTGGCTATTCTTTCCAATATGCGCATTGTGCTGCATCTCGCGAATCGCTGGGACATGGGCAACAATGAAGATATGATTGGGTATGGTATCGACGGCTTAATTTCCTGCGTTGACAGATATAAACCGATGGGATATTCATTCTATTCATATGCCAAATTCTGGGTAGAGCAGGCGTTTATACGGCATGAGGGCGAGCGGCTCTTCATAAGGCTACCCGCAGACAAAAAAATAGCACTTAAAGCTGCACAACGGATAATTGACCGTGAGTACGTCAGGACAGGATTCTATCCAACATCGCGCGAGGTGACTAGGGATCTCAACGGAAAGGCAGCGGGGCTTACCGCTGATCTTCTCGAGCGTCTTCTCGTTATTCGGGTGAGACAAGGGTACGAGTCCCTGAATACATGGGCGGACCACGGCACGAGGGAGTCCTTGGTTGACCTTGTTCAGGATCCCAATGCCATGAATCCATATCAGTTCGCAGTTACGGAGGAAAGGAAGCGGATCCTGCAGCAGCAGATTAGGAGGCTCAGTGAAAGGCACCAGGCCGTGCTGACGATGCGATTTGGGCTCGAGGGACATCCTGCGCTGACATTGCGTGCAGCGGCAGAGCGCTTGGGCGTAAAATTTCAGCGCGTGGCAAAAAATGAATCTGATGCCCTTGAAATCCTTCGCAGAAGGATGAGCCGTATGCTGCAATAATCAGTAATGTTTATATTGCGATTGAGTTCTCACAGTATTACGCCAACGTCGCATAACCTGGTAGTGCGGCGGTCTCGAAATCGTACTAGAGAACCGCTGTCCGCAAGGACTTCCCGGTTCAAATCCGGGCGTTGGCGTTTTATTCGGATAGGATTATTTGCAACAATTGCCTGTGTAACGCAGGATTCGCAACAAGAATCGAGGGTTCTCCGAGTTTCCATTCGCGGCCTTCCATCGTGGTGACTGTTTGGCCCGCTTCTCGATTAATCACAACTCCTGCTGCCATGTCCCAGGGCTCCAGATTATGTGAGAAAAAACCGTTGAGCCTTCCTTCTGCGGTAAGCGCAAGTCCCGCGGACGCGCATGCAAAGCACATTGAGTACGAGACCATCCCCGTGTGCATCAGTTTTGCGTGTGTGGCAAGCGTGAGCTCTCGCTTGTCTTTTCCATACTCATGCGCAAGCATTGCTTTGTGAATGTCAGTGAGGGCTTCTGGCAACAGTGGTTGGCCGTTTAGTGTGGCTCCCCTTCCTTGTTCAGCAGCAAAAAGCTTTTCCGTCTTCGGCTGATAAATAACTCCGACAATGGGCGTTTTGCCTTCACACAAGGAAACGCACACTGCGAAATGATCCGTTGATCCCCGAGTAAATGGAAATGTTCCATCTAAGGGATCAATAACCCATGTAAGGGCAGAGTCTTGCAGCAGAGCATCAAGTTCCTCAGACACAATATTGTGTTCAGGATATTGCGCCCGTATCCGTTGCCTAAGATACGCGTCGCTTTCATCATCCGCTATCGTTTTAAAATCCGTTGCGCGGGTATACGTGACCGTTTGGATCTGGCCGTAATGTTTCATGAGGATGGCTCCTGCACCTTGTGCTATTTCTATTGCGAAATCGAGATATTCACTCATATCTTCGGAAAACTCAGGGATCTTTTTAAGAATATGTATTCCTCATGCGGAATAATCAATTTTATATACCCTCCGCGCATTCTCAAAAACATGCAACAGCTTGAAATGTTTGATATCGAAGACACCCCTACCCTTCGCGAGAGAATGAACGGTGCTCGGGGAAGTTTCCGCTGTGTGAATCCTGATTATTTTCTCAGAGGGGAGTATGCTGTAGCGGACAAATGCGGAGAGTGCCCATTTCTAAGGCAGGGGATAGTAGTTCCCTATTGCGAGATTAGCGTGGCCGGAATGCGATT
This sequence comes from uncultured Methanosarcinales archaeon, assembly GCA_964533475.1. GTDB lineage: Archaea > Nanobdellota > Nanobdellia > Woesearchaeales > JAGVYU01 > JAGVYU01. The sequence goes on along the minus strand of CAZHJH010000005.1, from coordinate 10,696 downwards.
GGAACGGCAGTTTAGAGACTCTGATTATCTTATTATTCCCAGCCGAACAAAAGGAGAGCATGTGCTAGTGCCATAACAGTCGCGTTTTATTCTCATTTTTTCGGATCTAGGATCCTTGCAATCCCTGCATCCGCATCCAATTCAATCTCATCGCCATCTTTGATCGCGTACGTCGCATTCTTCGTTCCTATGATACACGGAATCTTGAATTCGCGCGCCATAATCGCTGAATGACAAAGAATGCCTCCTTCATCTGTAATTAATCCCGCGATTTTGTCAAACACAGGATTATAGTCAGGATTCGTAAGATTACACACAAGAATCTCTCCTTGCTGTACTTTGTGAATTTCCCGATCAGTGAGAATCACGCGAGCCTTTCCTCTTACTTTTCCTCCATGTGCGGTATTGCCCTTGACGTGTACTGTTGTCACTGATTTTTCAAGCGAGGCTCTAATCTCAGCAATCTCCGAACGATCAAAAGTAATTGTGAGCTCGTCATCAATTTTCACGACAGCATATTTGTCCCGTTGCGTCAATCCTTTAGCAATATTCTTACCCTGAAGCAGCTTCACAACCTCTGCGAGTTCTAACTGGTTCAACTCACACAATGTGAGATGGAGTCTTTTTGTTATTTCCCTACGCAATTCTAAGCTTTTGTACGCAGCAAGCGTGTACACATCAATGCGATATGTCTTGAGATAAATCAATTCCTGAACAAAACGTAGTAATTTTTGTATTTTTTCGGGGCACAAAGCAGTTTTCTTTACAGCAAGGGCAGCCAGTTGTTCATTTTCTTTGAGCCTCTTCGCGATTTCTTTCCTCTTTGCGAATATCTCGCGAGCATGCTGTTTGTATTGGTCTAAAGTGTACGGCTCCCCGTCGAGAAGATGCATGTTCATCCAGGCATACTTCTGATAGAGTGGTGAGACAGTATTGATATTGTCGTTTGAAATAATTGCTTTTTCTTCTTCCTGAAACGGCAACAGCACGTTAATGTAAGAGATATCTTTAAGGAACGCGTCAATTTCGCTTTGCGACCAATCGGTGTAATTTGTTTTCAACACGTCCCGAACATACCAATCGAATGCCGAATTGAAAAACTCCATGCTCCAGAGCCAATGGTGGAGTTCACGAATACTGAGAACAAATTCCCCGTACAACACCGCAAGTTCTTTTTTTGGCAATTTGCTATAATTGAAAGTTGCAAATCGTGCGCATTCCTTCAAACAGTTGGCAAGGTCAGCGCGGTAAGTCTCGAGATACCAGTGTATGTAATGAGGATCATTTGCAATGTGATCATAATAGAGTTTTTCCATCTCTTTAAATTCCTCTTCAACAACAAACACCTCAGAGTTTAGCTGCGCGTAATGCTCCACCCCTTCAGGGATATCTTCCTTAGCAAAGAATGTCTTGCTGAGACCCAGTGCTACTTCTACTGCAAATACAAATGTATCTCGGTAGATTCCATGGCGATACCATTGTTTTGAGCGTATCGCTTCAATGAGATTATGTTGCATCAATCTCACTCCTGAGCAATCGTTCTGCAGCAAGCGGAGCCAAGGATCGAACAGTGTCTATTGATTGTTCATACTCCCAGTATGTTCCACCAAACGCGTCGGGCACGTCTTTTTCTTCGTCTATGGCAAAATGAAAGAATGTATCAATAACAGGAGAATACCTTGCATAAACTCTGGAAGCAGATTCAACATGACTTTTTCCCATTCCAAAGATCCCTATAACCTCTGGATCAAACACCAAAGGTTCTTGAATTTTTTTGATGCGTTGCGCATCAATGTCATGATCACGCGCATACTGGATACGATACGATTCCTCATCATGAACAAACAGATCAATGACGCGTTGATACAACTGAACTCTGCGATCCAGAGGAGAAGCGTCCGTGAGCTCTTCTACTTCTTGAGCCTCAACTGCAGAAAAAACATCGCCTCTACTAACGGCCTTGTCAAAATATCGTTTTTGTGCGCGAAAAGGAATCGTTCGAGGATCAACCCCCACAATCGTTCCTTGAGACTTAGAGCAAATCTCATCCAAGAGCTCATGTCTACGAAGTACTTCTTCAATCTCATATTGCGCGAAGGGTGATCTTCCACGATTTCCTGAACAGATGGATAAGATGGTCTTCATAGGACACGCAAATCCACCCTAACCTTTAAATATAGGTGGACACTTATAGTGACCACTATGAACACCGCAGACTTTACCCAACTGGGATTTACACCCAACGAAGCAGAGATCTATATGCTCCTCATTCAATACGGCAAGGCAGACGCAGGCTTTCTCATCCGAAAAACCAAGTTTCACAAGAAGATTGTGTACGACTACCTCGAAAAACTCATAGACAAAGGCCTTGTTTCCTATATTACGGAAGAAAACAGGCGTGTATTTCAAATTGCGTCTCCAGAAATGCTCTCTCAGCTGTTTGCAAACGAAAAAAAAGAAATTGATGCTAAGATTGCGAAGGCCCAACAACTCGCAAAAGAGATGGGGACGATCTCCAAAAAGCTCAAGTTCAGGCAGGACGCCGCAGTACTCAGGGGAAACGCGGGCATTCGCGCTTTTTACGCGGAGCTCGTCAAAAGAAAACAGCCGTATGTCGTGTTCGGAGCGCCGCAGGCATCGCTTGAGATCATGGGCACCGTATTTTGGGACAACCTCGTGAGGAAGCTTGAAGCGGAGAAGATAACTTCCCGGCTTTTGTTCAATGAATCCATAAGGAAATATGGAGAAACACTCAACACCCGAATCTGCAAAGTCCGTTATTTCTCAAGGGATTTTGAGCCCTTGACGGAAACGAACATTCAGGGAGATAGAGTCGCTATCATTGTCTGGAGCGATGAGCCCATGCTGTTCCTAGTTGAGGATCCGAATGTAGCGAAAAGCTACAAGCAGTATTTTGAGAGGATGTGGAAGGAAGCAAAAAAATAGAAGCGTCCTTGATCATTCCTTTGCCTTTTCACACTTTGATCGCTCTACTGCAATATAGAGCAGGGTTCGGGCTGATGGACCTCCAACTACTCGATATTTTGTCTTTCCATTATAGGTTTCTTCTGCTAATGCCACTGTGTTTTTCAGCCATTGCTCTGGATCTAGCGGTTGAGAATGATTTTCCTTCTTTGCGATAACCAATCTTCGAATCCCATTCATCCCCCATCCACCGCCGCCAGAACTACCCGGTATATGCGCGCTCACTAAACCCAATTCAAATTGGTCGCCATGGACATAATCCCCTACAGCCAAATACACCACTTTCCCGTCTCTTCCAGCTACACTCCCAGTTCTCCTATTTAGCATGGTGTTTTCCAAGAAAGCTTTGGCTAAATATCCGCTGTCCCTAGAACCATATCTCTGCAGATCTTGTACAACATCATCAGTAGGGACGGTGCGAGCCTTTGGATGTGTCGCAATCTCAGTCTCCCTGATTCGTTGCTCCAGATACTCCTCTTCAGATATTCCAGCCAAATGTCCGCGAGATTTCTCTATGGCAAAAATGATCTTCTCATGTGTTTCGGTTTGTGTCATGTTTTCCCCCAAAATATGTTATACCTTAGTAGTAACAGGGTCATATTTAATACTTGAGCCCCCCTTTAGGGGGTATAGATACAAAGCTTTAAATATCGGAAAGCACTCCGGGCAGGAATGGACCCCCTCCAACTTCAGCGATTAGGAATGACGGAAAACGAAGCAAAAGTATATCTCTCGTTGCTGAAGCTCGGACAAACGACAGCTGGGCCAATTGTGGACGATTCCAAAGTCACAAGGTCTAAAATCTATGATTTACTTGAGCGACTCAAGACAAAAGGCCTCGTAAGCTACGTCATTAAAGGTGCAACACGTTATTACAGCGCCGCAGACCCTTCTGCAGTCCTTCAATATATAGAAAACAAAAAGGAACAGCTCGAAAAAGAGAGAATAATGATGGAAAAACTCCTTCCGCAGCTGCTTTTGCAACAGAGTCTTTCTAAGGAAAAGAAATTTGCTGAGGTTTTTGTTGGGATGCGTGGAATGGAAAGCGCATTTCTTGAGATGGCGAGGGTATTTGACGTAAAAGAGCCTTATTATGCACTGGGCGCCAGTCCCGGTGAGAACCAGCAGCAGATGCGGGTCTTTTTTGCGAGATTGCATAAGAAACGGCTGGAGAAAAAAGTAAGAGCGTTTATACTCTTTAATGAGCAATCTCGTGGGTTATTTCCTGAACAGGAAAAATCAAAGTTTGTCAAAGCCAAATATCTTTCCCAATCTACGCCGACTGCAATTAACATCTACAAAGACATTACGATCATCGCAGTGCTCACGAAGGAACCAACAACGATCCTCATCAAAAACAAGGAAACGGCCCAAACCTTTCGTGAATTCTTTGACACGATGTGGAAGCAGGCGAAACCATAACCTTTAAATATGCTGTAATCTTTTTATTACATATGTTACAAAATAATAACAGAGAACGTATCTCAAATGTCTTTTTCGACGATCCCCTGGGAGAACTCCAGCTGCGGGAAATTAGCAGAAACGTGAGGGTCGCGCCGCCATCAGTAAAGAGATATTTAAAAGAGTTAAAAAAAGACGAGCTTATTCTCAGCACCCGTCATAAGCTTTATGGATATCCAGTGTATCATGCAAACCGCGAATCTCCATATTTCCGCTTTCTAAAAAGAATGACCTTAGTTAAGCAGCTCTATCCCATAATAGAGCAAATTCAGAAAACATGCCATGCTGAGTGCATAATTCTTTACGGCTCAGCGTCGAGAGGAGAAGACACAAAAGAAAGCAACATAGATATTTTTATCCGGTCTGATCCGAATGAATTGCGATTAGAACGCTTTGAAAAGAAACTAAACCGTAAATTCCACTTCCTTTTTAGAAAATCCTTTGATTCTTTGAGCAACGAACTTAAAAACAACATCCTCAATGGAATTGTCCTGTATGGCTACATCACCGTCTTTGATTCGCGTAACGCCGGACAAGGAAAAAGCACAGTCAATGCTCCGAATGGCAACCTTTAAATATTCTAACGTATTTACGTTTTTTCACAGGTGATGCCCATGGTTAGTATAACATTATCCATTCCAGAGGATGTTCGGGAATTAATGAAAAAGCATGATGAAGTTAATTGGTCTGGGAGTGTGAGGAAGTTCATCATTGAAAAGGCACTGCAGCTCGAGCTTAAGGAAAAACTTCTCAGGCAGTTAGAGAGCGAGCGCGAGTTCAATGAGTGGGCTGTCGCCGCGGTAAGAAAAGGAAGGAAAGGACGTATGAGGGAGCTAGAAAGAAAAGGATTCCTATGAGACTTGTCATTGACGCAAATGTTCTCTTTTCATTTTTCTGGAAAGGTTCCACTACGAGAATGCTTATCGATCGGCTTGCACTTGATCTCATCGCCCCCGAGTATGCATTGGACGAGCTACAAAAGTACGCAAGCCTGATCAGAAAGAAATCCAAGATTACAGTACAGGAATGGAGAGATGAGGTTAGGCTGATGCAGGAAGTCGTTGCATTCATGCCCGTCGAATTCTATTCAAGTAAATTGGCAAAAGCAAGAACACTTTGTCCAGATCCGGATGACGTGGATTACATAGCCCTTGCAATGAAGCTCAAGTGCCCAGTGTGGTCAAACGATATAAAACTGAAACAACAAATTGCGGTTCAGGTATTCAACACATCAGAGATCATGCAGCTCCGGGTGTAATTCCGGGAAAACTATATAAACGGAGACTTTTCCAGTAAAGTATGCACAAACTAACCAAACCCGATCACGTCTGGAAAAAAGAGCTCACGCCTGAGCAATATCACGTTCTCAGAGAAAAAGGAACAGAAGAAGCATTTTCTGGCAAACTATGGAATCATAAGGAAAAAGGCAAGTATTACTGCGCAGCATGTCATACGGAGCTGTTCACATCCAATGAGAAATTCGATTCAGGGTGTGGATGGCCGAGTTTTACGCAGCCCGAACACAAAGAAGCTATTGAAGACCATATGGACACCTCACATAGCATGGTGAGAACGGAAGTTACGTGCGCGAAATGCGGCGGTCATCTCGGTCACGTCTTCAACGACGGCCCACAACCGCATGGGCTGAGATATTGTATTAATTCGGCGGCGTTGCAGTTTAAGAAGCATTAAATCTTCAATCCCGCATGCTCTAGCAGTTGGATCGTTCTGGCAAGATTGCCCCGGTATGATCCGTCCATGGATACCCTGTCATCAGAGCCGCCAGTGATGATACGAAGGGGCTGTCGAATACTGAAAGTATCACGAACTACTGAAGCGATCGCTGGCAATTTCTCCAGCTCAAGAAAATATCCCTCTTCTGTTTGCTCTGGATTGAATTCAATGTGAAGCACTTCTTGTCCGCGAATTCCGTAATGCCCTGGAATCGCCGAAGGCCAGAACAAAAATACTTCCTCCGGATGTCGTTTTTGATGCTCCCGTATGATCTCACCGAGGTTTGCCAATCGCAGGCCAAGTTCAAGCACCATGGAGTAGATCGCCTCACGCTCATCGAGCGCAGTCAATTCTTCTATCTGGTACATGATTGGCTGGATCTGCTGATGCACCGCCATAAAATCTCTGATCTGCTGCTCATCCCTTTGAATCCGCGCCCTCATAATTCCCGGCCCATGATCCTCGCAGTCATAATATATCGCTGAGAATGTTCCGCGCGCCCGCAGACCACCCACGTTTCCATGACCAAAATCAGAAGGGATAGTAACAGGATCAACAACAGATGCCTGCATTGCGTACTCAAGGCATTCGAGGCCGTGAAAGAGCTCGGTAACGGAATTCATGAGGTATGGGAAGCCTGCTGGCTTTATAAAAATGTGTGAGATGAAAGATATGATTCCAGAATTGATGTCAAAAACCCAGTAAGCTAAGACCGGTTTTTAGGTCGCGCTTCAAATTCGTCTTTCCCCTAGCTCTCGACTTCTTGGATATTCGAAACACATCCGCATAAGGGCTCTGTTTTCCTTGAATCGCATCCGCGACAACTTTTCCTGAAATCGTTGCAAAGGGTATCCCGGGGGCGTTGCCGATAACATGGATTCCAGGAACCGTCTCTCCCACAACAGGAAGCAAATCACTTACAACGTGGAGTTTTCCATGCCACATATATTCCACGTCATCAGCTGTCAATGTTGGAAAAAATTCATGGAGTTTGCGCAGGAGCCTTTCCTCTTGTCTCCTGCGAACGATTGGTGCAACGAGAGAAAAAACCGCTGCTCCGCCAATCATCACTCGGCCATCTTCTGTCGTTCTTCCATAATAATACGGAAGCCCCGATCCCCAGAATGAACATTGGCTATCTACACCAGATTTCAGGCGTTCTGCATCCGAGAGGGGTCTCGTGGCTAAGCAGGCGGTTTCCACAGCTAATGGAAATTTGCCCTGACCCAATGCATATGGAACCCTTTGACCGGCCAAGATAACCGTATCTGCTGCTATGGATCCATTTTCGAGTTCGACTCTGCCTGGGCTCACTGATCGTACAGGAGACTGTTCATAGATCCGTACGCCAAGCGCCTCCACTCTTCGCGCAAGCTCGCGACAATACATCGCAGGATTGATAAGAGCATCATCCGACATGAGCGCGGCAGCATATCCTACTCGCTTACCGTAAGAAGGCGCTTCAATCACATGAGTGAGGGATCCCGAAGCATCACGCAGATTTTTTTCTGCTATTGCAGTATGAGCCTCACCCTCGTTGAAGAACGAGTAGCTTGGCGCCCTCGTGAATCCGCAACTCATTTTTGCATCAGAAACGGCCATCTCAATGGAATCAATGCCTTCACGCTGAGCCTTCCATACAAGTAATCCATCCCGAAGACCGAATTGTTCTGCAAGGTCTGTAAGGTCTTCTTCCGTGCATGGCGTGAGAATACCTGCTGCACGAGCGGCTGCATCGCCAATCCTGTCTTTCTCAACGAGGGAGATAGTGCCGGAAAATCCGTTATTAATCAGATGATAGGCGGCGGAAAGCCCTGCGAAACTCCCGCCCACGACGGCAACATTCGCTCGGGATCTCCCGCTATAGGACACTCTCGAATCTGCATGGTCTGGCTGCCAGTGGAACTGCGGGTCAAGCATATCTTTCTTGAGGCGCTCAATAGTATCTTGAAGTTGCATATTTCTTTCCTGTTAGAGGCATATTTAAACATTGCGGGGTTAAGTCAGAAATGTAAACTTGGTCACCGAAAGGTATTTATAGAGTGAGGAGTGAATATACCCAAGGTGATATCATGGCAAGAAAAGATCCATTTACCGGTACTCTCATCGGGCTTCAGAAATCTGGGAGCTCATTGATTGTGTCGATGAATATAACACACGGACAATTCTCAGCAAATCCGGCACTTCTTCAGAACGCGGCAACTTTGCAGATTCCCTCTGGTGCTGTTCAGAAGAAGTTTCTGAATGATCTCCAAGAAGGATTGACCCTTAATCAAATTACAGGACAAGAAGATATTCGTGGCCTGAAGAGGAAACTAATCCTCGTGCTGGAATAAAAATAATGTAATGCATCCACTCCAGCTCAAACCAGACCGACCCCGATCCGTGCGCCAGATTAATTATGTCAAGAACATCCGGGATAGCCTCACATCAGCAGCTTCTCCGACCCTTTCACATTCTTTATTCCATACGCCGCAATAACTCTTTCTTTTCCATTTGGCTCTTGTATTAATCTCCGAACAAATGCCTGTTGTTTCAAGAACTGCGCGTTGATAAACGCTGTGTGAATCTTCTTCCACGTCCGTGGATGCTCCTGCATGTACCGAATCCAGCGGTCAATCTCTTCGCTCATAATCTCCTCTCATACGCCAAGCATACTGCTCAGAGATTTAAATTCTTATATGAAGCATTACGCCGCAGCCCGGATTCGAACCGGGACATCCTTTCGGAAACAACCTTACAGAATCATTGATTCCAGGGTTGCGCAATCTCCTGCGGGCAGGACACCAGCGAAACGCCAGTTTCCAGCGCGTACCAGGTTATGCGACTGCGGCGTAGCTTGCGTAAAGTTCTACGTTGTTTTAAAAGGTTTCGTAATGGAAACGCATTTAAACCCTCGCACAAGTCTTTGCGGAATGGGCCGATAATTTAACCTGGTAGAATGCCGCTTTCGCATGGCGGCCATTCGGGTTCAAATCCCGGTCGGTCCATTATCCCTATGATAATGTTAATGGATTAACAGAAAGGCGTTAATCCAAGAGTCTTGTTAACAAGTTAACGTTGGAGAAGTCAAAACCGTTATTCCTGCAGCGCGCTTACAATTCTCTTCTTCATCTCTTCCATCTGCCCTTCTTGGTATTTTCCCTGCGGCCATAATTTAAGGCCGTCATTCGCAAACCGAGGCATGATGTGCACGTGAATATGCGGAATAACCTGCCCCGCAGCAGCCTTGTTACTTTGTCCAACGCTGATGCCATCCGCATGCGTCGCTTTCTGAATCGCAGGGCACAGCCCCCACACGGCGTGCTGCAGCGTCTCATATTCATCCTCCGTGATGTCAAGAATACTCTCATAATGGTCTTTGGGAACCACAAGCGTATGCCCGGGATGCACGGGAGAAATATCCAAAAATGCGATGACGCTCTCGCTCTCATACACTTTCGCGCACGGAATTTCCCCTTTGATAATCTTGCAAAAGATGCAATCATGCATGGCTCAACACCTCTTCAATTTCGTTGAGGGTAAAGATTTTTTTGGGATACGTTCGTTTTCCTCTCCTGTCCACGAGTACTCCTGTAATGCCTGCTTTAGCCGCAGCTTCCATGTCACTCTCAATGCTGTCTCCAATCATGATGGCCTCATCATGAGATACACCAAGTTGGCTGAGCACTTTATCGAACGCTCCTTCGTCATGCTTCAGCAGTCCTTCCTGATACGACAAGAATATAACATCAAAATGCTTATGCAGCGCGTATTTGTCCATGACCTGGCCTACAGAAAACGCGTCGGTGTTAGACATGAGTGCTAATTTGTATTTTGCCTTCAATGATTCAAGAACGAGCATCGTCTCCGGGTACGGCCGCGCGAGCAGCTTGTTTTTATTCCACATGCCAATAAGCTGCTCAATCACTTGTTGCCTGGGCTGGACATTAAATGCTTCACAGACTTTTTCGAATCCGCTCGCCAGATCAGGATGGACATCCTTGAAAAACACGCTTTCAAATTTCACAACGAACTCTGAAAACGGCATCTCTAGTCTCAGAATGTCCTGAACCTGCCTGATGGGGCTGTAAATACCATTCTCCACGAGCGTTCCCCAGAAATCAAATATCAAAGCCTTCGTCATAGTACCCCTAAACCGCATAAAGCCGCGCCATTTATATGCTTTGTGGATTTGGATTCCGAGACGGGGGCGATTCAGGCATACACTGCAATGTATCCATCTTTCAACGCTCGCTCAACGATCTCGGATGAACCTGATTTGACAACGCACTTATGCCTCGGCAATAGCGCCATGAGCGCAAAGCACCTTCCCTGCAGTCCATCAAAGTAATACAGGTCAAAGACCTCATCAGACAACTCAAGTCCCCTATGCACATTCAGAAAACCCCATTGTCGAAGGAGCATCGCTCGCAATTCAAAATCGCCTGTGTTCGCTAACCGCACATGCACTTCATTGTCTTGTGACGTCCTCCGCCGCCCTGAAGGGCGGGGCTTCCGGTGTTAGCTGAATACG
>CAZHJH010000004.1:7266-25377 GCA_964533475.1 uncultured Methanosarcinales archaeon | reverse complement strand
CGTTTGCGGGTTGGGCCTCGCCAGTGTTGTTGGATTGTTGTAGGATTTACTCCGTATCCATGTACTTCAACTGCTTGATCTGCTCCCGAATGTTGTCGAGCACTGCGCCCATGTGCGCCGAGACGAACTTAATCGTGCCTGCGCATTCGTGGCCGCCGCCGTCAACATTCGCTTCGGGCATTGCCTTCTGAAGATTCTCGATGATCTTGTGCACGGGAAGAATCGGCTTCGTGGCGCGAATGATAATCATGTCCGAAACACAGCCCAATGAGATTACGGGTGTGTTTTCCTTGCCCAACGCGACCTGATCGTGAATGAGCCCAATGACTTTTCCAGCCGTGGGATACGTGAATCTCAGCGTGTACTTCTCAAGGTCAATCCAGGAGACGATTACACCGTCAATCTCCTGCGTTCTTAGGTACGGTAGCGTGCTTTGTAATTGCGTTTCAACGCCTTTGCGCACTTGCTCATTGATCATAGCAACAAGCTCTGGCTTTTGGAAGACTTCCTCAAATACACCCTTTCCAGGGTCAAACCTGAAATGATATGCGAGAAAGTCAATCGCGACACCCATTTTACCGAGCGTTTCCCTGTCCTTTCCGGAGTTTGCGATGTACGCATCCGTCTCCGGGATTGTACAGCGGTCGCTTATTGCAGCAACTGCGGGCATCATGGGTTTATCGAATTCCTCCCAGATCATCCTGCCGAGCTCATAACAGAGCATGCCCGCGCATGTCTGGCCATCAAAGCCGTATATATACGGATTGAGATGCAGGCTCACATATGGGCATACTGCAGTTAATCCATTCTTAAGAACAACGGGGTTGTGGTGGTCAACGACGATCATCTCGATGCCAAGCGTCTTCAACGCTTTCATTCCAAAAACGTCTTCTGGAGTTGAGCCGTTGTCAAGCACGAGCACAATCGGTTTTTTCTGGCCGAAATCCTCAAGCCTTTTTACAAGGCCAATATCTCTTAAGACATCTCCCGTTTCATAAAACGGTGCTTTGCTCGGGCTTCTGTAAAGATTATGCTCCGGATTCGCGCCAATTTTCTCCATGAATGCCCTGCAAGCGTGCTCAATGCACATTCCTGAGATGATTCCATCCGCGTCCGCATGGTGTCGAATGATAATGGGCTGAGACTCAAGAATTGCTCTTCTCACACGCTGCGCGATCTTGACGAATTTATCCTTCATCTTGTCAAATCTCTGTGATGAGATGCTGAAATTTGTCCTTGATGGCTTGCTTTTCTCGTTGATAATGCTTGAGAAATCGGCATCCGATTTATGCATAATCTCAATTTCGATCTGAAGCCTTCCGGCTCTCTCCGAAACAGGGCCCTGCACAAGCACAATATCATCAACTTCATACGGCGAGTCCTTTGTTACGGCATCAATGCTGCCATAGCCATCGCTCACGACAAAAATTGTCGGGCCTGGCTTTGCCTTTCTGAGGATTTTACAATCCCCCATAAAGTAATCGCCATCCTCTAACGAGATGATCGTGCTCTTTGCTTCTTTGGTTCTATCGATCTGTGGGCGGTCCAAAGGTTTTCTCCCATATGGCTTGCGCTCAAAGCGCTTTCTACTATTTTCTTTTGTACTTATTTGATTCATTTTAATCCTCTGAAAAGAAATCTTTTGCGTGCATTGCACGTCTTGCCAACTCTGGGTTGGAATTTCGCTTCTTTTCTTGTACGAAACCTAAGAATGGAAATGTGTTTATAAATTTTGTGGTTTTTATGAATTAAGAAAAAAAATAAATAAAACTTTACTCCACAATCACCGTCGCCTTCACGCCATACACCACATCAAGGCATTTGAACGTTCCTGCTTCCGGGAATTTCGCGATCCATGCTCCTGAGCCTTCAATATTTCCGCTGATAATCGGATTCGCGCCAATTGCCGTGCACGTTATGGAATGCCTTTTTCCGGCAACATCATCTATGGCAAACGTGACCTGGCCGCCTGCCTGAATCGTTATCTCTTCAGGTGTTGCTGCGTCCCTTGTTATCGTAATATCTCCAGCACTCGCCGGCGGCGTAGCGGGCTCAGCAACTTCCGGAAGCGGGGTTTCGGGCTCGACAGGTTGCTCGGGCGCCTGTTCAGCAGCCGGTTCCGTAGTGGGTTCCTGAACTGGAACAGTCTCCTGCGGATTCGTCTGTGTGCATGCCACAAGTGCAATTGCGCACAGCATCATAATCATAATTAGTTTTTTCATATGTCTGACCTCTTTTATGGTAATACCCTGAATTCCAACATACTTACTTTATAAATGTGATGGTGAGATTAATAAATCCCATCAAAGCCCTCTCCCTCATGCACGCAGTAACAATCAAGGATGTCAGCAAACGCTTCGGTGTAATTAAAGCTCTCGATCATGTCAGTTTGGAAGTCCGCAAAGGTGAAATTCTCGGACTGCTTGGGCCCAACGGCGCAGGGAAAACGACGATGATGGCCATTCTCACAGGCATCCTCACAAAGGATTCGGGAAGTGTCAACGTCCTTGGCATGAATCTTGATACAGACATATTCGTGATCAAAGCCCGTATTAACTCAGTATCTGGATTCTCAGGAATCTACGCTCAATTAACAATACAGGAATTCCTGTGGTACTATGCCAAATTGTACAACGCGGACACGAAAATTATCCCCAAGCTCATGAAACTTACTGAGATTGAAAAACGAAAGCATGAGCTCGTGAACTCACTCTCCTCAGGATTCAAACAACGCGTGTTATTTGCGCGCGCATTGTTGAACAATCCAGATCTGCTGCTGCTCGATGAACCAACAGTTGGATTAGACGTCGAAATCGCGCTCAAAGTCCGCGATTTAATCCTTTCCCTGAAGAAAAAAGGAAAAACCATTCTTTTCACATCGCATAATCTCCTGGAAGTTGAACAGCTCTGCGACAGGATTGCGCTCATTAACAAAGGAAAAATCCTCGCGATTGGAACGATCCCTGAAATAAAACGGATGCTGAATGCTAAACTTGTTGTGGAGATCAAATGCCAGCACCTTTCTGTAGCTAAGAAAGCAATAGGATCTCTCGGAAAGATTCGCAACGAAGAACAATATGTGCTTGTCGTTGAACTCAAAAAAGAAAACCCAAAGGAGCTCCTGGACAGGCTTATCGACGCGGATGTTGGATTAGAAAGTTACAGAGTCCTTGAGCCAACACTTGAAGAAGCATTCATCAAATTGGTGCAACAATGATGAACACGATTATCGCCGAAATTGTACGACAGGGCATCATCCTGAAACGGAATATGTTTCGCCTTTCTGACGTCACAATATGGCCGCTCATCCTGTTTTATTCGCTCACCTTGTTTATTGTATTCATCAAAGCGGATACAAGTCTGGTAGCTCTTGTTATTCTAGGCATCATCGGATGGAGAATTGTTTATCACATGCAGATTGAGATGACGATGGCGTACATGGATCACTACTGGCAGCACACGCTTGCATACACTCATATTTCTCCGATGAGAATCAGCGCATTTGTTATCGGAAATATCATCGTGGGCGTACTCAAGTTCCTCCTCGTGCTTATTATGTATCTCCTCCTCGCTAAGTGGATGTTTGCGTTCAACGTTCCCGATCCCTTTACGGTCACCATTGCGCTCCTTTTCCTCGGGATCTCAGGAATCTTCATCGGGCTCATCCTCTTTGGCCTTACGCTCCTGTATCATGAACACGCATTCAACCTAGCATACGCAGTCCCTGATCTCCTTGTGCTGCTCTCAGGAGTCTATTATCCGATCGCAATCTTTCCCGTGTTCATGCAGAAGATAGCGGCGTTTCTCCCTCCCTTCTGGGGGTTTGAACTGCTCAAGAGCACAGTGGGCTATGGCCAGGCAAACTATCCTTTGCTTGTGCTCTCTACAATTGCATGGGGAGCCGTTTCTCTCTTTTTTCTCGTTTGGTGCTATAAACGCGCTAAGAAAACAGGCAGATTAGCAAAGCTCAATTAAACGCATGCGCCCACGGTATAATTCTTTGTTGCTCCGCGCTTACACGCTTCGCACGCGTTGGAATATGTTCTGTTGCGGTTTGTGCAGACGGGGTCAAACAGATCTATGCAGTTATGCGGCCGCTCCTCCGGACAGAGCTGCACTCCCGTCGTGTTTGTGCTATTTGTTCCATTAATGGGAATCGTTCCATTATAAGGGAATGTGTAATTATACGCAAGATCCAAGCAATTCGCCTTACACGCAATGCTGTCGTTGATTGCCTGCTTCTTACATGCCTGCTTATCGTCTTGGCAACCCATATGGCATTCGCGTGACGCTCCCGTGCACTCCCTTGAAAGATTTGATTTTACGAGCCTGCAATCAAATTTACACGCCGCATCAATCTGCTTCGGCGTCAAATTATGCTCGGGATTTGTTTCATTGAATGTTAGGACGCAGCTGTCAACGCATGAAGTCACATTGATTTGAGCCGTGCAGTTGCGCTTTTCAGCGGCGCATCCTGCTTTGCAAACATCGGCAACAGCGTTGCATGCCCTCATGTCGAGCATTTTCTGTGTGCTACAGTTTTTCGTGCATGACCTTAAAAAGATTTTTTGATCCTTATTTAGCCCAGAGACCGCGAATACAAGAGAAATTCCCACAATCAATAACAAAATGAGTAATGCAATTTTTTTCATATAAGCCCCCATAGATTGCAGTTAGCCTAGCTTATATATCGATTTCTGTGATCGAACAATATGGTTCCAATATATGATCTTGTGTGGAGATATATACTCTGAGCGATACTCTTATAAACTTCGTTTTTCCCGTATGGAGTAGGACTTGTCATGAGAAAACAAAGCATCGTCATCGTTGAAACGAACATAGACAATATGAATACTGAACTGTATCCTTCCATACTTGAGCGGCTCATGCAAATAGGCGCACTTGACGCGTATCTCACTCCGATCATCGGAAAAAAAGGAAGGCCTACGATGAAACTCACGCTGTCGTGCCTCAAGAAGCAGCTGAGTCGCGTTACGGAAGCGGTTTTTCGGGAGACAACGACGATAGGATTGCGTATCACTCAAGCGGACATGCTCATGCTTGAACGCGAGATTAAAACCGTAAAGACACCGTACGGAGATATACGCGTAAAATATTCGTATCTGAACGGAAAGATAGAGAACGCGACTCCGGAATATGAGGATTGCTTGAGAATTGCGAGAGAAAGAAGCCTACCGCTGAAGAAGGTTGTCGAGGACGTTAAGAAAGTCATCAAATAGCATAACTGCTTTATTTAATCCCTGCTGCTTCGAGAAGATCCCTGCGTTCCTTTTCCTCTAACAAGAAAAGAGGGATTCCTAACTGCACGCTTAAGTCCACTTCACTTTCTAGCTCTTCAAATTGCTGGGCAGTTTGTGCTCCGCAGTAGGTTACGTGATATCCTTCTGCTCGCATTCTTGAAACGCCCTCAACCAAGTCACTCAGTTCGCGCTGGAGTCTTGCTGGATCCTGTCGGTGAATCCAACCTCCTGCGTTTATTAGCCATCGCTCAGTTCCTTTTTCATAGATAAACAGTCCAACACTGTCAGCATGCACGATAACTTCAACGTCCCTCAATGCAGGATTACGCTGATACATCTCCATAAGCGTTTGTTCTATGCTTGTCTTGTATGCACTCTGCGCGTCAGTATGGAGGGTCATGCATCATCCTTATTTTAAATCTATATAAACTTTTCTCCCATTCACTTATGCACCACATTTATATAGCCGCTTCGTTCTACATTGTGTATGAATTTTCAGGGATTGACAAAGGTCGAAACTCCGACATTTTACTTAGATGTGGCGTTCAAGCGGGGAAAGACACGAGCGGATATCGCGCGCCAAAAAACAGGCAAGAGAGATCCGCTGCGAAAGTCGAAAGAGATCGAGCAGGCGCGCATAGAAGCGGTTAAGGACTATCTTGTAGGCGCATTTGACGCGATCGTTCAAAAATTCCCGCGCTATGACCAGCTCCCCGATTTTTACAAGGAGCTCATGAACATTACGCTTGATGTAGGAGAGCTTCGCGTATCCCTCAGCAGGGTTGCGTGGGCTTCAGAAAAAACGAAGGAATTCTGGAGGCGCTATAAAAGCATCATTCAACGCACCACGGAAGCCACGATGGTCAATAAACCGCGCAAGGAATTCTACGGCAGGATTGCCAGTGTTGTGAACCAGCTTAAGCACCCATGCGTAGTTATCGATGAATCCCGGAAGATCATGAAGGGATACCCCCACATAAAGACAGAAATGCGCTCTGTAGCGATTGTCGGATTTCCCAATGTTGGAAAAACAACGCTATTGTACAAGCTCACGGGATCAAAGCCCGAGATAGGGGCATACGCGTTCACAACGAAGAGCATCAATGTCGCGTATCTCAAGCAGGGCGATGAAAAAGTGCAGCTCATTGACACTCCTGGAACGCTCAACCGCGCAGACAAGATGAACGATATCGAGAAACAGGCGCATCTCATCATGAAACTCATTGCGGAGAAGTTTGTGTATGTCTATGACCTCACGGAGCCGTATCCCCTGAAGCTTCAGCGCGATCTTTATGAATATCTAAAGAAGTTTAAGAAAGATATTCTTGTGTACGTCAGCAAGGCAGACATCATTGATGCCTCGCTTATCAAGAAATTCTCTCAGGAGCACAAGGTCATCAGTGATCCCCAAATTCTGAAAAACCTTATTTAATCGATCCGGGGAACTCTGTTGTGTGGCCCGTTAACGGAAGAACGACAAAGTGATGCACAAGGTCACTCAATGCGACAGCAGCACCAATTTCGAGCAGGGGGAGCGCTGTATGCGCAAAACCCGATGCGAATATGACCAAGACCCCAAGATACAAGTGATGAATCCGCACAGGGAATTTTAAGCGCTTCTGCACATGCGGGGCTTTCACGCTGTGCCTAAACCGCAGCATCACCGTCGCCAATTCGAGAATGATTGTAACATAGAGTATTAACCAAATATTCATTGCTGTTCACTTCTTTGGTATTTGTTTTATCCTGCTTTTTTTAAATGTTTCTATTTTCGCTTTCCGACGGTGTGGACCCAAAGCTCTCTCTGAGGGAAGGGGATGCTGATCTTCGCCTTGTTCAACGCATTGTAAATCCGTGTGCGGACAATCTCTTTCGCCTTAAATCTTGCTCCCGTATTTTCGCACCAGAAATACAGCTTAAACTGCAATGCGGAGTCTCCAAGCTCGTCGAAGTAGCACGAAGGTTCGGGCTCTTTGAGCAGTCCTTCTACACCTTTGACGCAATTCAGCGCAATCTTCTTCACTTTATCAACATCCGTTCCATACGCGACGCCAAACGGAAGCACAGCCCGCACTTTCGGCTCGGGCAGCACATAATTCAGGATCTTGCTCTCTGCAAGCTTGCCATTCGGAACGATCATGAGCTCGTTGTCAAATGTACGGATGCTCGTGCTTCGCAGTCCAACATCCACAACAACACCGGACGTAATCCCGTCATCGAGCTTGATCGTATCGCCCACTTTCACGGTTTTGTCAAGAATTAAGGAGATACCGCCAAGAATATTGCCTAACGTACTCTGCATGGCAAAGGCAACTGCAATACCTGCGATTCCTAATGATGCCAGCAGCGGAGTAACTGCAACTCCCCACACCGTGAGGATGTAGAGGATGGCGAGAGCGAACACAACAATTTTAGCGAAGCTCTTGAACAATGGGATGACTGCATCATCCATGTCCGATTTGGTTCGTTTTGCGAATGTTTCCCCCCAATGATTAATGAGCGCCATGATGACGCCGATGACTATCCAGGCGATGACTAATACAATCGCGGACATAATCAGCTTCGTAAATCCCGCCTCGAATGCTGGTGAAAGCTTCAGCGCGGATTCAGAAAGCCAGAGTCCGATGAGCAATAAGAGCGCAATGAGCGGCTTGTTTGTTTTCTTGATAATCTCGTCGTCAAGATTCGTTTTTGTTTTAGTCGCTATCTTGAGAATGATCTTTTCCGTGATCCAGACGACCGCTTGTGAGACGACAAAGAATCCTACTATGATGATGAGCGCTTCCACATACCGATTCTGGAGAAACCAGACATTAGGAAGCATTTCTACAGCTTGTCGTGCATAGTCCTCAAAGACCATTGTTCTCTAATAGATATATTGCTATATATACTTTTCTATTTAATCTTTGCAATCTCTATTCTGTGGGATATAGGTAGCTTAGATGAAGCCCGATGCAGCGCCTTCTTCGCCGCCTCAATATGCGCCTTATTTACCTTAACGGTAAGAATTTTTTGTTTTTCCCTGACTTGCGCAGCTGAGCCAATAGGCTTCCCAAAGCTCATCTTCATACCCGTGCTGAGACGATCCGCGCCAGCGCCGGATGCTAACGGGTTTTCCCTGAGAATGTGATGAGGATACACTCTTATTTTGAAATAATACTGGCCCTGGCCAATGTTTTTTTCGAGGAGCCTATTCGCAGTTTGCCTCGCGGACTCAAGCGCATTATCCCTAATCTGCACATCCCTGTCTGAAAGAAGGTCAATCTGATACTCATACGATTTGCTAATATCCCCCATGTCATACCTCACGACTTTTTTAGCAGGATTTGCCCTGATATAGCTTAATTCCCTGAATTTTGATACTCTTGTATACGCGCGTTCCAACCTTCGGTATGCGCATCCTTTGCGTAAATGTACCATAAAAAGAAGGAGTTCTGGGGTGTTTAAAAAGGTTTCTGAATTGGCTCAGTAGAAGTTCGTCCAATTCTCCTCAGCTTTTTTCATAGATAGGTTTAAAAGAAATCTCGTACTTAGGATGGACGGGGATTATATGGCGTTACACCGGATCGGCATTGTCACAAGCGGGGGTGATTGTGGCGGACTGAATGCAGTCATAAAAGGAGTTGCAGGAATGGGATTTCATCTGGGCATCGAAACGATGCTCATTCCGATGGGATATGCTGGGTTGTATAACCTCGTGGACTTTGAACCTGGTTCACTCGTATCCTTATCTCCACTTCGATTAAGCCAGTTTAGCTCCAAAGACGCGGGTTCTGAAGCGGGGCATTCTCGAGTTAAAATTTCTGATATCGAAGATCCAGATAAGTATGAGCGCATCAAAGCAGGATGTGCCCGTCATTCGATCGACGCCATTATTGTGGGTGGGGGAGATGACTCTGGAAGTGTTGCACAGGATCTCACAGAGAAGGGGCTGCTCATTAATCATGTGCCAAAAACAATGGACTTGGATCTTCAGCCGTACAGTGTGGGCGCTGACTCCACAGCAAACAATATCGCCGAGATGGCAGGACAGCTGAGAACTACAGGTGAAACACACAATCGCATTATCGTCCTTGAAGTCTTTGGCAGGCATGTGGGCCACAGCGCGTTTAGGGGTGGGGTTGCAGCGGACGCGGACTGCATCCTTATTCCGGAGATCATTCCTGACTTTGACATTGTGTATGAACACTGCTATTCACGATACACGGAGCGCATTCGATATTCGGATGTGCACGCCGGATGGTATCTTATCGTCGCGGCTGAGGCGATGAGGGGAGATCCCTCGAAAGGAGATTCTGTAGACAGCAAGGGATTTCTTGTGGATCCTGCCCGTAAAGACGCTTTTGGCCACTACACGCTTATTGGCGCGGGGGCCTGTGTTGAGCACGAGCTCACTGCAAGGATGCAGGCGGATCCCAAAATGAAAGTATTCATGCAGGAAGTTCATTGCTTTGTTGAGGAACAAAATGAGATTCCCGAAGTCCGTGTCATTAGGCCAACGCACCTCGTACGTTGCGGAAGCTCATCGGCATACGATGCGAATTTTGGCCGAGAAGCCGGAGCCAGCGCAATGCTTCTCTTATCTCAGGGGATCTCGGGAGTTACCGTTGTTGGTTTTTCAGAGGGAATCATTCGATATATGCCCATTGGAGATGCGATCAAGCAGCGCAGCGTGAACTTAGATCAGGTTGCGTTGCATGAAGCGACAGGGATTTGTTTTGGCAGGGCTAATTCAACGGAGTATGCTCCGAAGCATATCTTTCCCGTCACTCAGGTTGATAGGCATTTATAAATTCTAAATTAATTACTTGCTCGGAATTCTTGCGGAATTTTGTGGGAAAAACATATAAAGATCATCACGGTGATATAATATGATGAAAATCGAGTATGACAAAGACGTTGATGCGGCTTATATCTACTTGACAGACTCGAAAATCAAATCTGCCAAGACCGTTGAGCTCAATGAGAATATTATCCTTGACTATGATCGTGAAGGGAAGATTATTGGAGTTGAGGTTTTGCAGGCAAGCGTTGTTCTTTCGAAGAAAGTTTTAGCTGAAGCCCGTAAGGACTAGTTGTGCTCGTCGGAAAACTTGCGGATTTTTGTGGGAAAGACATATAAAGCCTCATTTCGAAGAAAATATTATATATGGAGGAGGATTTGTATGTTGGACATGGGAAGAAAGTTTCACGTAGTCATCCAGCGGGATGAAGACAGAATGTACATAGGAAAGGTTCCCGAGCTGAAAGGCTGTATGAGCCAGGGCAAGACGATTCAGGAGCTCATGAAAAACATGAAGGAAGCTATTGAGCTCTGCCTTGATATTGCCTAATCCTCTTTTTGTTGCTTCGGATTATTTTATACTCGAAAATCTTGCGATTTTTTTTGGCAAAGCTTTATTAAGGAGGAAATATCATATTTTTCCATGTATTTCCTCATGCTGTTCTGGAGTATCGCAGCCGTTTTCATTATTCTGTATTTGATATCAAAATTTGGTTTAAAGAAATTGCAATCAGCAATCGATAACTACGCAATTCTTGTTTTTATAATACTGGGTGGGCTCTTAATGTTCGCAGTGGCGACTAAGGATCCGATTGAGGTTTTTGGCTTGAGCATACCCTTTGAGATGCAATGGATAGCTTCGCTTCTCTTAGCAGGGTTTGGAGCCTGGAAATGGTACCTTGCACCATTAAAACAAAAGGTCCACTGCTTAGATCGGGAGATGGGAGAAGTGAAAACAAGCATCACGGCGCTGGATAAGAGCATGGATGGAATCGATTCGAGAGTGGGTGGTGTGGAGGGCAGGCTTACTCGAGTTGAACTTCAACTTAACGATGTCCAAAGGAACACAGATAAGATTCTCGTAATACTCTCAAAGGGGCACCAACCTTTATAAACCAGCAGTAAGATTTATATATTCTAGACCATAGGTTTTGCTTAAAAGAGGTGCCTAGATGTCCAAGAAAGCGGATTTGAACCTTTCTATTCAAGCCATAGTCATTATTATTCTTGCGATCACACTGTTAGGATTGGGATTAACGTTCATGAGACAGTTTATAGGGAGAGGGAGTGAGAGATTATCAGGTATCCTCGAAGAAGTTCAATTAGAAAACCCGGCGACGTCGAATACGCCGATTACTATTAAGCCAACAGTTCCAGTGCAGATTGGGAAGAAGAGTACGGAAGTGCTGATTGGGTTTTATTGTAATGCTGCCACTCCCTGCCATGAGGCGAAGCCAAAAATTACAAGATGTGAACCTCCGTTAGCAGGGACTGCCTATAAAGATCCAACTTTCGCTGATGCGTTTCTAACTCCCAAAGTTGATGTCAATCCTCATGAAGGTATTGGATTCCGTGCGATCTTGGACAATGAAAAATTCAAGGACTCTAGTGATACTTTTATACCTGGAACTCATATCTGTTCCATCTCTATTGATAGTGACGCACCACCCAGTCAGGATTGGGTTCAAAAGAAACAATTCTTTGTAGAGGTCGGCTAAGATGAGAAACAAGAAAGGAGATCTCGGGCTTTCAATCCAGGCAATTGTAGTGATCATTCTTGCAATTACCTTGTTAGGACTTGGTTTAACATTTGTCCGCCAGTTTTTTGGCAAAGGCGCTGAAGGTCTTGGAACTGTGTTTGATGCTGCTGAGCTAGAGACTCCTGCAACATCCCTCCAGCCATTAACCTTGCCTAAGAGTACGATAGTTCAGTCCGGGGATCAGTTGCAGTTAGACATTGGGTTCTACTGTAAGAAACCTTCCGGTGATTGTGCAAATGCAAAGCCAATATTAAAGGAATTGGTGTGCACTGGTAAATATGAGACAATTGCAGGAAATTCTTTGGATGTTAACCCTGCGTCTGGAGCAAATGGTATTACTTTACAGGCACCTTCCGAGACTGTGAAATCACATGCGGGCATAGGCTTCAAAGGAATTTTAAAAGTCACTCCAGGAACTCCCGGCGGGACATTTGTTTGTACATTAGACATTATTGATGCAGCTGCTCCGACAACAATATACGAAACTGGTCAACTCTTCATCCAAATAGAATAAGGTGATATCCCATGAAAAAACGCTTAACGGCAACGGAAGAATTCGAGATCATGAAGCTGGTATTGGATAAATTCCTCTGGCTGGGCTTCATTATTATGGCGTTTGGGCTGTATAAGATGTACACGGCAACGATGCAGGAGGGCATTACGTTCATCGCGGCAGGCGCGATTGTGTTGGTGATCTTCCTCTGGCTCATCGTCAAAGAGTTTGAAGTGCTGAAGTAATTTTTAATATTTTAATTTTCTTTCGTATTCTTTATGAGTAAGCCATTCTAGGATTATTGAAAATTGCATTGGTTGAAAACCCCTTGCTTTAGCATGCAATTTTCAATTCCAAAAACTCGCGATTCAGCGAGGAGAGTAAAACCACCAGCTTTAGCCCGTGGATAACAAAAATTCCAAGAAATTTTTGGGATCATAAACCTAGTTTATGATAGCTCAGAGCAGCGAGTTTTTGTTATGCTTAAAATTATTATTCCCTCACTCTTTATTGTATATATAAGTCTCCGACCTTTAGGCAAATCATATTTCCAGAGATTTCTAACCGCATATTTTTTAGCATACTCCCAAGCCGCAACGTTTATATATAAGATACTCTTACCAGTAAGATAATCTTATTAAGGAGGCAAACACAATGGAAAAACTAGTAATAACCAGCATGAGTTCAAGAGGGCAAGTAGTTATCCCTTTAGATATACGGGAACAGCTTGGATTAAGGGAAGGAGAAAAATTTGTTGTTGTAGGAGAAGAAGACACAGTTATACTAAAAAAAGTAACTATGCCCTCCTTCAAAAACTTTGACAAGCTGATTCAGAAAACGAAGCAGTTCGCAAAAGAGAAAGGTATAACCCCGGCTGATGTTGAAAGTGCTATAAAGAGAGCTAGAAGATGAAAGTAGTTCTAGACACCAACATATTTATTTCAGGTATATTCTGGAAAGGCAGTTCTAATAGGGTTATATCCAGTTGGAAAGAAGGAAAATTTACTCTAGTCACTTCTTTGGAAGCAGTTTCAGAAATAATAAAAGTCCTTAAGGATTTTAAAATCAAGCTTTCGGATGATATGATTAAAGAGTGGATTGATTTGATTATAAGAAATTCTATAATTGTAGAGCCAATAGAAAAAATAACTATAGTTAAAGACGACCCAAAAGACAATATTTTCATTGAAACTGCTGTAGCTGGAAATGTTAATTATATAGTTTCACAGGATAACCATTTGTTAAAGTTAAAGGAGTTCAGAGGAATTAAAATGATTACGCCTGAAGAGTTTAATAAATTCCTCGATTAAGTTTTCTCGCCTTAATGTATGTTCTAGATATGTCGCATTCGCTCTTTTGATTGAACGGAACCCCTATTCCTTCGAACAATTACACACTCTTCGGTATTAGGCTTTCTTGACATCCTCATCTCCAAATAGTATACATGACCTTATTTCCCTGCGAGGTCCTTCCTTGCGAGATATTTTTTAACTCCTTCAGGATCCCATATCCAGCCTATTTTACCTTCCTTGTCCACTGCAATCTTGCCAGATTCAGACAGATAATTAAAAATCACACAGAATGTTTGATACATCGTCTTTCTTGGCAAGTGCTCCCACAGGCGTCGCTTCTTGTACTCTCCAGAATGATCTCTAATAAACTCTTCAACCATGAGCACCGTGTCTAATCGAGGATATCTCAAAATATTTTGCTTTGGCCATGAACTTTTCATGTCATATCCGTTGATATAACAACTAATATTTAATTCTTGTGGTTGGGTTTCCATGCCAGATGTTGGAATGAGAGCCTTAAAGAATATTCCCGCAGAAACTTCGTAAATATTTCACTCTATCCGCAATTATTTCAAACCTAGTGAAATTAATTCAGAATATCATCAATGTTCCATATTTCTTATGGAATCTTTCTAAGACCTTCGTCTAGCCTTTCGAGGAACCATTATATACTTCATCGCCCTGAGCTGCATTATGAACATCCTCTTCATCTGTAACCAGAACAAGAATAGAAGCAAAACTGCAGAAGAATTATTCAAGACAACATATAACACAAAATCTGCCGGGCTCTATTCTGATGAGCCTGTACACCGGAATCAGCTTGAGTGGGCTGATCTCATTGTTGTCATGGAGGATGAGCAAAGAATTGAACTCGTGAAGCGATTTCCTGAAGAAGTGATGAGAAAACGAGTAATCTCGCTTAATATTCCTGATTATTTCTCATATGGAAGTTCTGGGCTTATTCAGCAATTACGGACAAAAATGAGCGGGTTAATCTAATAAATCTGAAACGAATCTGACCACATCCCTCTTTGATTCAATAATTCTTGTTTCGGATATTGAAAGAACGGGGATACGCTTTGTAACTTTATACTGGATACGACTGTCTTTAAGGATAACCAAAATTGATATTTCTGTTCCGGCGAGCATAACCATTCTGGATTGGCGTGTATTCATATTGTTATTGCCTAAAAAGTCGGAAGGATTATGCGATAATGGAAAAAGAATCGAAAATTTTGTAATTTGATGGGAAAAAACACGCAAAGCAGAAAATTCTTCGAGGAAATTAAAAAACCTGAACTCATGAATCCTCTTTATTCCCAATCAACGAAGGCGCTAAAAAGCAATCCTTAAATAACACTTCCTATTACCGGAAGTAAAATGCAAAGCAAGGAGAGCAAAATTGTTGAATTGTTTTTCAACGCTACACTCAAGGAATGGAGATTTAAGGAGATTCAGCAGGAGATTGACATTGCAGACAGCAAGCTGAGCAGATGGCTTGATATTCTTGAGAAAGAAACTGTGATAAAACGTATAAAAAAGAAGGGAGCAATGCCGTATTACCTTGCTAATATCGAGTCACATCAATATTGGAGCCGCAAATGGCTTTATGGGATGAATATGCTCATGAATTCTGGTCTCTTTCGGGATCTTAGGAAAATCAAAAAAGCTAAACTCATCCTCTTGTATGGAAGTTTTGCCTCAGGAGACTGGCATAATGATTCCGATATTGATGTATTTATTTTTGGAGATACAGTATCCCATCGAATAATCTCCGAATATTCAGAAAAACTTGGGAGAAACATCCATGTTCTTTCGGCAAAAACGTGGAAAGACGTTTTAAGGATACCTCCCGGATTAATGGCAAGCATATACGCTGGACATGTGATCAAGGGTGACCGAGGAATCTTTGCCGCAGAAACGACCATTGAACCAGGTTTACCGCTCCTGCGTAGAACAGCGCGCGCTATGCTCCATAGCGAAAGTATCGACAAAGAGAGTTTTAGACCTCATACGCCAGTCCCATGAAGATTGGGAGGCATCCGTTCAGCTGAAGGAAATGGTCAATCCGGCGTTTAAGCTCAAATATGATTCGATTCATGCGCTTGCTGAGGCATTCCTCAATATGCATAAACTACAGTCATCGAACCATGTCTGTCTATGGGCAGCGGTTTGCAAAATGGTGAACGGGCTTGATTTTACATTCCTCGATAAAGTGAGAGATCTCAGAAATGGCGTCCAGTACTATGGAAGATCGATCGTTGCTGAAGATTATGATGAGATTGCTTCAAAATTGGCAAAGATACGAGCGAGGATCCTCATAGAAATATCTAAACATTAATAAACCAGAGGCTTTAGGAATAGCATATGAGTAAGAAAGGCTTTGAGCTCAGCATCAATTTCATTGTGATTATGATTCTGGCCATTGTTATCTTTGGCTTAGGCATTAAGTTTGTGAATGACTTTTTCAAGCAAGCGAATAAGTTAAGCGACAAAAGCACGGAGCAATTGGATAGGGAGATTGGTGAGTTATTGTGCCCCACAAACCAGATGGTGTGCATACCGGTAAACAGAAAAACCATACGACATGGAGAGTTTGACACGTTCGGGATAAAGATAAGGAATGTTCTTGATAAAAGTGCGGATTTTAAAGTTGCGATTTATCCTGATAATACTGTTGCGAAGACAAATGATGTGTTTGAATTTACTCCAAGCAACCCAGAGGATATCAAACGTTTGGGATTCACAACTAAAGAAGTTGGTGGTCTTGAAGAAGATGTGCCCTTAGTGCTAAGGAATTCCCGAACATGCGATTCAAATGATAGATGTGTGGCTACAGATAAACTGTTTTTATTGCCGGAATTCAGGGAAATTAATAATCTCGGTATCAATCAAGAAACTTCCTTCGCTATTGGTGTTGAAGTGGGCAAAGGAGGTATAGAACCGGGGACGTATGTTTTTGATGTGTATATTGTGCCGAATGAAGAGTCTACTGTTGATCCTTCCTTTTCTGTTACATGTGGTTCAGCTGCGGTGTTTGGATATAGCGGATTTTCTGCATCGGACGATTTTGATTATGATTGCGTCTATGATTTGACAAGTGATACAAGCTGCACAAATCCTCCTAACCATGAATGCTTCAGTAAATCAGATCTCTACGGCTCCCGCATCTACAAACTCTATGTAGAAATACCTTAGAGGCCTTTGGCTAAGTCTTCAAGAACTTGTTCTGGGTTTTTGGCTTTCGTCACGCCTGATGCCAATAACACTCCCACAGCGCCCAATTCTATCGATTTCTTCACATCCTCTGTTGTGTGCACACCTGCGCCGACAATTAATTTAGAACGCGAACCTTTGAGCGCCTGTTTCGACGCTTTAATCACGCCGGGCTTCGCTGAGCTGACCGAAATTGTTCCCCCAATGAGCTCTGGAGGCTCAACCGCGATGAAATCTGGCTTAAACTTCTTAATTAATGCAGCTTCTTTGTTGTCTTTCGCGCACACAATCGTTATTAACTTCGCTTTCTTCGCGTGCTCAATCGTTTTTTCAAGGATATCATGAGGTATTCTTTTTTCAGAATGATTCAATAATGTTCCAACGGCACCCACAGCCTTAATCTCCTCTGCTAAAATAGCGCCAGTGTGCGCTCCGGGCTCATCAGGGTCGATGTGCTGCGCTAAGACGGGTATGGAAACCGCTTTACTGACTTCTGCGATGTCCGTTTCGCTTACGGATACAGCTACGGATTTCTTACGTTTTTTAGCTACTTTTTCACAAATCTTTGCGAGCTTGACCGCATTTTTTCCGATTGCGGAGTCGTAAGCTTTAAAATTAATGATGATTATAGGAATTCGTAGCATGAACAGCATCACACATGATGTTGTTTATAAATATTAGCACAGTATTATAGTTACTAATAAGTGGTTACATATCGAAAACTTTATAAACGATCATAAACTTGGAGGACACAATGGCAGTATCACCAGTGGATGAGCGCATTCAAGGATCTAGCCAAAAGACTCTCGATGAGCGCCTTCAGAAGTATATTGATGAAGCTCCATTCGATCCAGAAACAGAACAGCACGAGATTCTCGGCTATCTTGCGCGAAAGCGCATTAAGTGGGAAGATCGTTTGGATATCTTAGCCATGTATGTGAATGAGCGTTTGGCTCCCAACGCGATGAGTGCAGAGACAGCCAACGCATACGATGAACTCGTTCAGGATCTTGATCACATGGTCAAAAAAGAATATCTAGGAAAGATTATGAAAAATCCTGAGAGGGCGCCGAGATTGCAGGAAAAATACCAAAAACTCTTGTCATCGATTAGAGAAGCGAGAACACCAAAGCCAGTGGAAACATATCCAGAACTCGAAGAAGTAACCCTGCAAGAACCCGTTCCACTAATAGAAGAACCAATACGATTGCTTCCTTATATCGAGCCGCAGGTTGAGGAACCACAAATTGCTGAGGAAAGATATACGCATCCTGGCTTGCGTTTCTGGTACAAAGGAAGAAGCATA
>CAZHJH010000004.1:0-7256 GCA_964533475.1 uncultured Methanosarcinales archaeon | reverse complement strand
CATACGCGATCTTAATGAGATACCGCAGCCAAAAACAATTTTTGGAAGGACAGTCTCTCGGATGAAGCATTGGTATTTGACTAAAATCCGACGATATGATGACCTCGTTATTCAGAAAGACAGGGCGCATGCCTTCATTGAAGAGCTTTATGGTGGTTATGGAAGCCTATCCGTAAAAAGCTGCTTTGAATCTCACGGAGAGTACCGCTTAGCGTTCCAGCCAAAACACGCAATGAGTCCGGACAGGGAATCAATTTGGCGTAACTGGCAGTTCTGGCGTGCTCAACATGCCGCATACCGTTAGCTTTTTATATAATTAACTACTTCTAAGTGGTTATGAAAAGCTGGGGGGCCTTATTCATAGTATTCTCATTAGGGTTACTCTTAGGAATAACGCTCAGCATTGCATTGGTGTTAGAAGATGTTTCCAGCGCGGCAGCGACCACATCACCCATTCGCATAAGATCTCAGGAAAACCCGAACACGCTCATTATACCCGGGCTGCCCCTTGAAGCGGAGTCTCCACAGGACTGGATCCAAGAGGACCAGATTGAAGTGTATCAGGATCGAGTTATCATCTATGTTGACAATCCACAGTGGGCAAGATTTGCGGACTCAAACTCAATGGATCCTTTGATCGATGAAGGAACAAATGGCATTGAGATTATCCCAACAGACACATCCCAAATCAGTGTAGGGGATATTGTAAGCTACCGATCAGAGGTTGCGGATGCGATCATCATTCACAGGGTCGTTGAAACAGGCTATGATGAAGGGGGATGGTATGCCCGATTCAAAGGCGATAATAACCCGCAAGTGGATCCTGAGAAAGTACGGTTTGAGCAGATACAGAGAGTGCTTGTGGGAGTGATATACTGACACTATCAATAATGTGAATCAGTACTGCCCACCATAAATGATTATAAACCCAATAAAAACACACGAGGTTACAAAACAATGAGCTTAAAACATCTCAATGTCGCCTATACATTTGAGGCGCCCAATGGATCAACATACAGCATCGAATCTGTTCCTGATTTTGAATCTCCTAACGAAATTGAGACCCACTACTCAAATCTTGCCACAGCAATTGCTGCTGATTTTCGCTCGAGAATAGAGTCTGCGGGCTTGGAACAGCGATTAACTATTCAGGCTTCGCAAGAACAACTTCAATGCCTCGAACACGGAATACGGCAGGCACGTAATGAGCACGCTACTGGATCACTTTGGGCTCAGGGACTCCCCGGAGTTATGGAGTATCTGGCGGCAGGGCTGGCTGGATTTGTGATTGGTGCTTTGGCTGGAGGCGCCGCAGGTGTTTATCTCGGAGATGATATTCCAAGTCGTATTCTCTATGGGTTTGTTGGAGCCGTTGTCGCGGGAGTTGGAGGCGCATTTGGAGCTCGTGCAACAATAGATGTACACAACACAGGGGTCAATCAGAGATCTAATGAACGTGAAGCCTTGTTTGGACCGCTTCAAAGGGCAGTAGCCGCACAGCTCGAAAGATAATCTTCTTTTTTTATACATTTTTTATATGGTTATGCAGGCAGAGTTGCATACCTTTGCTTTTCTGCGCATTCTTTTCGAAAAAAGCACCACAAAGCATATAAATAAGTCCAACTTAGTCTAGCTTAGTATGGTGCAGGCACTCGTAACGCTGGACGAGAACACAAACCGAATTCTGAACACGGTTAAAGCGAAGTATATGCTGAAAGATAAAGGGAAAGCGATCATATTTCTCGTAAATAAATACATTGAAGCCGAAAATGATCCGGAATTTAGGCCGGAATTCATAAAAAGGATGCAACGTATCTCGAAGGAGAAGACGATTTACGTAGGAACGATGGAAGACTTTGATAAACGGTATAATATTAATGAGATACGCGCTCGCTTACAAGCAGAAAGTGGAAAAAAAATTGGACAAATTAGAGCATCGAAATCCAATGCTCCTTTTAACCATTCGAAAAAAATTAGAAGGGATCACACAGAATCCTCATCATTGTAAAAATCTCCGAGCGCCCTTGCAGCAGTATAAGAGCGTTCACTTCGGCCATTTTGTGCTCTTGTTCTCTGTCAATGAAGCAACCAAAACTGTGACATTAGAGGATTTTGACCATCATGACGTGATCTATCAAAAACCTTAAATACTGCGTTCTTCAACTTTGATGGTATGGACAATCTCGACGACTGGCGCAAAGCTGGGAAAATCACGGGCCAAACTCTGAGCTACGGCAGGACGCTCATAAAAAAAGGCGCGAGCTATCTTGAAGTGACTGAAAAAATAGAGAAAAAGATTGCTGAGCTTGGAGGGCAGTGCGCGTTTCCCCCGCAGATGGCATTAAACGATGTAGCAGCCCATTTCACGGTCGAGCCCGGGCAGGATATCATATTTGATGATCAAATCATCTCTCTTGATTGCGGCATTCATGTGAATGGAGCGATTGGAGACAGCGCAATCACTGTAGATCTCTCGGGAAGAAACGCAGCGCTCGTGAAAGCAAGCGAAGAAGCGCTGCAAGCTGCGCTGAAGACGCTCAAGTCTGGAAATTTCCGTCTGGGAGCGATTGGCAAAGCGATAGAAGATGCGATAACAAGCAGAGGATTTCAGCCTGTAAGAAATCTCTCCGGGCACGGACTAAAACTCTTTGAAGTGCACGCGCCGCCAACGATTCCCAATTATGACACGAAGGACGCAACGGAACTGAAAAAAGACGCGTGCTACGCAATTGAGCCATTCGCCACGACAGGAGCGGGATTGATTTACGAGCAGGAAGACGCTCAGATATTCTCATTTGTGGAAAAAAGACCAGTACGCAGCCAAATCACCCGAGAAATATTGAAAGAGATTGAGGCGTATAAGGGATTACCGTTCACAACGCGCTGGCTCGCGAAGAAACATCCTGTTTTTAAGGTAAACTTCGCGCTCAAGGAATTGATCAGAGCGGGAGTACTCCATTCTTACCCGCCTTTGCCTGATAAGAGCCATGGTTTGGTGAGCCAGGCGGAGCATTCCATATACATTGATTCTGATGGAAAAATCGAAATCCTAACGCTTAGGGATGACGAGTAAGTTCAGAAATTGGAATCAACGTTTCCTTCCCAGATTCCATATCTTTCACTTTCACATTTCCCTGCCTTACTTCGTCCTCGCCGACAAACACGACCTTCTTCGCCCCTATGGCATTCGCGTATTGCAGCTGCCTCGCGAGCTTCCGTCCCATGACATCCATTTCAACCGTCGCTGTTTTTCTTAAAGCATCCGCAACAGCGAATGCGTCTTTTCTTACTGTATCTGATACGACCGCGATAAAGTATTCTGGAGGATCAACGCTCTCTGAGAGCAATCCCTTATCTTTGAGGAATAAGCTTAACGTCGCATAGCCCATGGCAAAACCCACTGCAGCACATTCTTGGCCTCCAAAGTTCTTGACCATACGATCATATCTGCCACCGCCAGCGAGCGCGCGATACTTGTTATTGGAGTCAAAAACCTCAAACACGATCCCCGTGTAGTATGAAAGCCCCCGTACGGTGGAAAGATCAATGCGAACACAGGATGAACGCTCTCCGAGATATGACAAAGTAGCTTTCAGGCTTTCAATAGCGTCTTCAGAGTCTTTTCCGAGCCCTTTGACGTCAGAAAGCTCTTTGATCGAGAGAAACTTCTCAAGCTTTTCGACGTCCTGCTTAGCCAAGCCAGCATCTTTCATCAATTTCTCAAATTCATCGCTTGAAATCTTCTGTTTTTTGTCTATTATCGCGAAGAGCTTATCGAGATCAGCATCCGCCGCCAATTTTCTGAGATACGCCTCAACGACTTTTCTGCTGCTCAAGCGGACGTAGAAATCATCGAGCGCAAGCCCACAATTTTTCAAAAGGTCGATTGTAATGCAGAGTATTTCAGCGTCAGATTCAGGCGTATCAGCGCCGTATAGCTCGACGCTAATCTGAGAAAACTCCCGTAACCTTCCCGCCTGTGGCTGCTCATACCTCCACATCTTGTCAATCATGAACCATTTCACTGGTTTTTGGATTGTTTTTTGTTTTTCTAAAAACATACGCGCCATGGGAACAGTGAGATCAAACCTCAGGCCGAACTTTTCAGAGCCTCTTTGTTCCAGCGTGAAGATCTGTGAAACGATCTCATCTCCTTCTTTCTTCGTAAGGAGATCGAGGTTTTCAAATGCAGGAGTCTCAATCTGCTGATACCCATACTGCTCTGCTGTTTTCTTCCAGATAGAGAATACTTTAGATCTGGCTGCGTATTCTCCAGGGAAAAAATCCACGGTCCCCTTCGGTTTTTGGAATGTCATAGTATTCTCTCCGGAGTTTTCCTATATAAAAGTGTTTGTATCCAAAGGGCGAATGCCGGGAATTGAACCCGGGACTGGAGATCCACAGTCTCCTGTGTTGCCATTACACCACAATCGCCAAAGAAGAGAGCTTTATCTGGAGCCTTTTTTATCGTCGGTAAAATAGTCTTTAATCTAGAAAAACGCACAATGAATGCAATCAGCTCGTGGTGTCATAAGCAGAGGGAATGGGCGCTTCTTTTTATAGTTTGCGCTTAATACTTCGCCTTATTCCTTCCTCTTTTTTCTACCTGCTCTAGACGCGCTATGACCGCTTTATCGCCATACGCTTTCAGCACGGATGCAAAGCACGGTTTCCAGAATCGATAGTGCTTGCTCTCGAGCGCTTGCCGCAGGAGATGCAGGTCAACGGCCTTGTCCTCTACTTTCGGAGAGAAAAAGCTTAATCCAAAATCAACAAAGTAAATCGCCTTTTCATGCCGAATCATGTTCGAAGTCGTGAGATCGCCGTGAATGATCTCAGCGTTATGCAGCATTTTGATCTTTTTCCCAATCTCCATGCCAAACATTCTGCAGTTTTTTGCGGTGAGGGCATCCCGTACTCGTTTCCCATGAAGAAACTGCATCTCGATCGTAGCCTGTTTTTGGCGTATTAAGCGCGGGGCAGGAAATCCTAAAGCTTCGAGCTTTTTCAGGATTTTTGCCTCTCTGTTTGTTCTTGAAGAACGAAGCTCTGCGTCAATTCGAGGATGCCGATACCTTTTGGGAATGCGGTCTTTGACAAGGTTTTTATCCAGAACAAGCACCGCTTCAGCGCCCTGACTGAGTATTTTCTTCATCATGAGAAAAATAAGAATACGGAATAAAAACTTATGGGTTTTCGACAGCGACTTCAGCAGGAGGCTGCTCTTCTACAGGCTGCTCAGACGCTGTTTCCTTGATCTTGAGCTTCTCTTTAAGCGCGTGGTGCGCTTCCTTCTCAAGCTCAACCTTTCTGATTTCGCAGCTTCTCAGCGGATATATCTTCTTTAATCTATCCCACAGCTCATTCTGCAGCTTATGGCCTATGAGGTTGCTGCAGAACATATCATATGACATCTTAGAAATGGTCGAAGATAAGTGCTGCCTGGCCACTGCGCGTAAGCTTGTGGCAAGCGCAGCGTTAATTGTTGACTGGGTGAGTATGAAAATTTTAACTCGCATCTTCTTCCCATCATTCGTCGTTATCTTCATGACATCATCCACTCTTGACTTCCCCCTGCGGACAAGCCTGCGTATGGAGCTCGGAAGAATCTCATACCCAATAATGCTTGTATGCGCATGGCGCTCCTTAATCGCATCAATCTTGAACTGGACATTGATATTTTGCTTCTTTATGTCGTTCGTAATAGTCATTAAATTAATTCTAATCGTCCTTCCAATGAGCGATTGCGGCTCGGCAACGAGGCTTTCCCCTAAGGGGGCCTCATTCAATACGGGAGGGGCCACAATAAGATACCACTCCTTCTTCTTTAACCGCGCGCTGGTTTGCTTCTCAACAGCCATAAGACGAGGAAACACGAGTTCATTTATAAAGGTTGCTGATAAGTGAATTTGGAACTAGTTCGAGTTGTTATAGAGCATAATTTGGCGGCAGACGGCCATTTGCTTCGCAAATGTCCTATTCGGCACCCCGGAGGGGGCGTCCCCCGCCTCATCTGCCGCCACCATGGCTGGCTCGGTACTGAATCATTCGCTGTCGTATGCTTGTCGCAGGGGCAGTGCAGGTTTGGCGAAGGTCACATCTTCTGAAATCAACGGACCCCAAGGTTTTTAAACGCATAAGTAACTCACTCTGCAATGCGAAGACGTCGAAAACAGGCCAGATCACGAGATGTTATTGTCCCACCTTCATTGTTTTTTCCAGGAGAAGCACATACGCCTGACACAGAACTTGACGAATTGGAATATGACGAAGGGGAGTATGACGAATCTGATACAAAAAAGAGGCCGAGCTATTTCCGAGATCTTCAATTACATATCGCTATTAATAGGATTGTTAATGAGGTCATTCCAAAGAGCAGGGATTGGGATGGTCGCGAAACACAGCAACAAAGAGGAAGGATAGCTCGAGAACTTGAACATATTCTCTGCGCATGCAATTCTGATTTGGAGGTTGCCGATTACAGGCTTGCAACATTGGATTATCTTATGCATGATACCCCAGCAGTCAAAAAAGTTGAGAATATTTTTGCGCAGCTAACCGCAATGGATTTGATGGGAACCCACAGATTACATGAACGAATGATTGAACAGGATATCTCTTATTATGTTGAAATGTTTTCTCATTTTATGCATTTTGTTGACAACCATGAACCTTTTGGTGACGATGCACCTCTTGCGCTCAAAAAGCTTGACGAATATATTCTTAATCTCAGAGGAGCAAAGACTTATCAGCGTATGAGGGAAATCACAAGAAAATTCACAGGCACAATCACTGTTGATTTAAGGATTCTTTGTCATCCTCATCTTACAGCGAAAAGAATTATAGCTGCAGCGATCAACAATCTAAAACCCGGTGATGATGAGCAGCGTGGAGAGTTTCACGACAAGATTGATTTGACGTGGGGATATGAGGACAGAGAGGGTCATAATGTCTTCCAAAAAGCATTGCACAGGGCCATGTGGCTAAAATATGACCGTGATTTTGCAAATGCCAAAGGCCAGCTTTTGGGTGCAGCATCCCTTTTTGAAGAATTGGGAGTATATCTTGCGCTTACGCGCTATTTTCACAAACTGGAAGACAATGGATTTCCTGTTTGCAAGCCGGAGCTTTTCCCCGCAGAAACTCAGCACACTTTTGTTCAGGGCATGAAGCATCCTTTCCTGTATTCATCGGGAGGCGAAGTCGTTGACAACGATGTATCCTACGATAAAGAAAGGCATATCATGGTGTTGACC
>CAZHJH010000003.1:23214-25508 GCA_964533475.1 uncultured Methanosarcinales archaeon | reverse complement strand
AAGCGGCAGAGATCGCAAGAAAAGAGAAAGCGAAGAAGGAAATCACACCTGAAGCGACGCAAGCGTTCTCATCCATATTCGGAGCGGAGACCCATCCCGAAACTCCACTCAAGAAGCCTGAAGAAACTCCTCGGGTGCAGGTTATCAAGTACTAACCATGGCTCACACAGCAAACGAAATCAAGTCCATGCGAAGGGATATCGCCAAGATGCGACAGACCCTGCTTGAGAAGCAGCCCACACACTTTTCTGGACGGTACGCGGTAGACGCGTTTTTTGGGGCATTGTTTATTGGGCTTACATTCATTATGAAAGGATCTGTGCTTCGCATCGCGGAAGTGCTCAATCTTACGCATATCTTCTTCATCCTGCTCGCTACGGGGATTATCCTCACTGCGCAGATCTTCTTCGTTGGCTACGTCCGCGTGAAGTCCAAAGCGAGGAGGCCTTTCTTTGAGTTCTGGTTTAAACGATTCGCAACGTTATTCTTTATCGCGATGCTTACATCTGTCATGCTTGTGTACCTCTTTGGCATCAATCTGCTCGTGCATGATGTCCCATTCCGTGTCTTTCAAGTTGTTATACTGCTCACGATGCCCTCTGCGATTGGGGCGGCGATTCCAAGCCTTTTGAGAAAATATTAAAGTGTGAGCAGGATTCCTGCTGTCGGAGCCACCTTCTGCTCAATGAACGATGCTTCCTCTCCGCTGTATTGTTTAGCGTACCTTTCAAGCAGCATGCGTGTCCCATCGATGCCGCGCTCTAAAAATGCTAATCTTCTGAAGAGCATACTCGGGTCTTCTACGGCGTGCTCATGCGCAAAACTAAAGTATGAAATTGACTTTAACAACGCCCGTCCATAGTACCACGCTGACGCATCGCTTTCAGGGATACGGAGACGTCCTCCTCTTAAATATGCGTCAATGAGCTTAAGCCTTGCGTGGACATCCCCCACAGCAAGATGCATTCCCTGTTCTCCGAGCTTGGCGAGATCGCCAAATGCAGGAGCTAATCCCCTGGCTTCCTTATCAAGCGCTATGCATCTTCCGAATTCATCAATAATGAAGTTCTGCGCATGCCCGTCAGCGTCAAAAACGTACGGATCGGCGCATTTCGCGCATATTATCCTAGATCCATCGTAGAGAATCTGCTTTTGATCCGGCGTTAGAGGAAGCCCCCGAATACGCGCTTCCATTTGCTTCAGCGGATCTTGTTTTGGGAGTTTCTCTCTGGGCATGACGCGATGCATAACTCCAAGGAAGCGCGCTAACCGATAGATCTCGTTTGGTTTTTTGGCAAGGGTTTCCTCAATAGGATCCCTGCCCTCGTGCATAAGAGCCATAAAGATGTCCTTGGGAAGAACGAGCAGCCCATTAATCATCCTCACAGTCTGATATTCAGGAAATTTTCCCTCGTGCAGCCTTTGCTCAAGAAGGAGCGTTGTTTCGCGCTCTCCCCTCAACTCGCGCTCACTGCCCGATTTATAGAGCGCATGCTCGCCAAAATACTTATCTTCTGGAGTCGTTACCCTGTATATTTTTCTTCCGTGTCGTAGCTCCAAGGAATCTGGACGCTGAATCACGCTGAGACACACTTCTTTCAAGAGCTGCTCACCCTTCTCGTGATCGCCCTGCCTGCATCGCGTCCAGCCTTCTAGAAACTTTAGAGCGTGGTCCTCATCCGGATATTGCTGCCTTGCCAGCCTAAAATATTCCATGCAGCGCTCTGCGTTCCCTAATGCGAAGTGTGACATAGCGAGCTGAAGCATGCCTTCCAATGTCTGGTCTCCCGCCTTCTCCAGTTTCTGGATCTCTCTGCTTGTGACTCCTTGATATACCACACGGCTGATGATGCTTTGATCGCCTCTTGAAGCTTGAGGCGTCAATGAGTTTTGGTAATGGCCAACTGCCTTGTCCAACTCTTTCCTTTTGATGCACATTCTTCCTAGGACAGCATGGATCCATGGTCGGTTTGGAGTGGCTCTCGACATCTGTTCCATCGCTCGCAGATCAGCGGTTTGCCATCTTTCCTTATCCCGACCGAATGTGCGCATGAATGAAGCAAAAAGGCTTTTACACATGTATGGGGTTGCGCGCATATTCTCTGTATGGAATGCTCTGCCGAGGGCTCCCAACAGAAGTCCTGCGCTGCCATACTCTATCGCAGCTCCCGTTCCTAGAGAAATCGATAATGCAGTGAGCTGCTCGTGGTATTGTGGCATTTTCTGGTATACTTCTATAAGCGCTAATACTTTTGGCCCAACATGCCACGCGCACAAGGGGAGACTCGTAAGCC
>CAZHJH010000003.1:14875-23204 GCA_964533475.1 uncultured Methanosarcinales archaeon | reverse complement strand
CGGAATGTTCACAACTGCGCTTCCCAAAGAGCGTTTTGACGGGGAAATCTTATCATCAATGGATTCTTCCTGCTCAGCCACTGACTTAAGGATAAATGAAGAAACATAACCGGAAAGCGCTCCCCCAATTCCGGCCGCGAGCAGCGGTTGCGAAGAGACTTCTCGGATTGCATGTAATCCTTTGTATGTGAGCCAGGCACCCGCTGCAGCTGCAACTCCCGTGCACGCAAGGGATCCTATTTTTGACCTGCTGACTTTCCTAACAGCTCTCCTCAGCTTTTTCCGGATCTCCCCCATTCTCACTTAGAATTCATCTTGTATTTAAAAAATTGCGTACTACCTATTTCCTGCAATCATCACAATAGAGTCGAGCTTTGTACCTGTCTTCAAACCGCTTGCCGCAGTTCTTGCATATTTTAATATGCTTGTAACCGACAATCTCGCGGAACACATGCGCGGGAAGCGCGCGCCGCTTTCTGCTTCTCCTTTTTAATGCGGGTTTGTGAAAACTGAGAACGCGTTGTTTTCTCTTTTTCGGCATATGCAAATGTGAGTGCGGGTTTCTTTATATACCTTACGACTAAATGAGGAAACCTCACTCGGTCAGTTAAAACTACTGCAAGGTCAACATGTCGTGGGGTCTTGCGAAGCAAGATCCCACTGGAACAGTGAACGTGAGTTCACGATCAAAAACCTCTGGTTTTTGTATCAAACGATCAACCCCTTTCGGGGTTGGGCAGAAAGCTTTAAATACAAGCTTCACGACGTAAAACAATATAAAAAATGAGGTGCGCGATGCGTAAACTGTTGATTCCCCTGCTCATGCTCTGCTTCTTACCTGTGCTTGTGCAAGCATCGTTCGAAGTCACGGTCAAGCCTCTGAAAGATACGATCGCGCTCAATGATCGGGCGAGCTTTGCCCTCATTATCCGCAATGAGCAAGGTTTTGATGACCGCTTCAGAATCTATTATACCGAAGTGCAGTGGGATGTCGCGACAGATCCCCTTACAGACTCTACACTGGCTGTGGATGATGAAGAAGAGCATGCAACGACACTTATCGTAAAGCCCCGGTCAGGCCTTGTTGAAGAAGATAGGCTCTATCTTGTCCCGGTAACAATAAAATCTGTGAAGACGGGAGAGATTCAACGCGCAACGCTCAGTGTGAGTGTGTTGTCTGAGTCCAGGCTTACGGAGGTCTACTCACCGGTTATCCGGGGAACGATTGAAATGCCGCTTGAGCTTGACCCCCGGGAAACGTTCCAAGTGGATGTCAACATCCGCAACCTTAATCCGCGGGAGTACGAAAACATAGAAGTGAGCCTGGATAGCGAGCTCATAAAGGAAACGAAGCGCATTCCCCTCAAGGCGCTTGAGGAAAAGACCGTTTCCTTCAAGATTAAACTCCCTGACGCGCAGGCCCCCCAAAAGGATTACCTTGCAGCATATGTCGCAATAAATAACCTCTCTCGAATAAAGCTTGATCATACCCAATATGAAGTTGCAGAGTATGGGGGGGTTCAGCCTCAACTCGCTGTTGAGAAAAAATTTTTTCGGACCGCTCAGACAATTACGCTTGTGAATACGGGAAATGCGGAGCGCAGGGACACATATAGGCATGAGGCCCCATTTTTTCGCCTGTTTACGCGAACAGATCCCAAAGCAACAGTCATAAAGGAGGATTCTGAAACGTATTATGGCTGGGATTATAGGCTCAGGCCCCAGCAGTCACTCGTCGTTACGATCCACACGGACTACCGAATGCTTCTGTATCTCATTGTTGCGATTGCTCTTGGAATTCTGCTGTATTACTGGCTGCGCTCTCCACTCGTGATTGTGAAGTCCGCTTCAGGTGTCGTAATGAGGGAAGGCGGAATCTCGGAGATGAAGCTCCTCATCGTGCTCAAGAACAGAAGCCATTCGTCCCTTGAGGATATTCGGGTTACGGATAGAGTTCCTCACATCGCTGAAGTTAAGGACGAATTCCAGGTTGGGACGCTCGCGCAGAGCGGCATTGTGAAGCATCAGCAGCACGGCACGCTTGTCCATTGGAATCTTGATGGATTGGAGAGTTTTGAAGAGCGACTTTTAAGTTATACGATTAAGAGCAAATTCAGTATTCTTGGAGTGTTTAAACTGCCCATTGCAAAAGCAACGTTTTTGGTGAATGGGAGAAAGAGGAAGACGACGAGCAATGTTGCGGTGAGCAAGGGGTAAGATTGTTAGAATACGTACCATGCTTGATTTTTGTATAGCTTTCCCATAATTTCGAGGAATTCATCAGCCAAAGCGTTTCCTCCCTGTAGTAGATAGAAACGAACAGTATTAAAATCTCCTAATCTTCTTACAAGCGCTCCGTCTTCCCTTTGGATCATAAATCCGACCGTGGGCAACTCCTTATCGTCGGGCTTTCTTAACAGCGTTTCAGCAAGCCCTCTTGGAACTTCATGTGGCCTTGTTTGCCAAATATCGTTCTTACCGCCTTCGGTAAAGTCTTCTGTTACCACGCCTTGCAGTGCTTGGGAGTACAAGAAGAATGCCGGAAGTTCCCCTCTAAGTTCAGGAAGATGATTCCAAATAAGCTGGACGATTGCTATTTCGCCGCTGATTAGCGTCGGTTGACATAACTCGCCACGTTTCACTGCAATATGATATTTTCTTCCCATGACGTTGGAATGAAATTCTCCAGCTTGGAGGACGCGTGTATTGACTTCTCCTTGGTTATCACTTTGTCCAATTAGCTCTCCGCATATCAGTTCCAATCCTCGGAGCTCTTCCAATATTTTCCTGTTGCGTTCTATGTATTCAAACATGTTGTAGCTCCATGCAGTCCTTGAGCATGGGTTCGATCATCCTCGAGGCACGTACTCGTATATATGTCTTTTGTTACTAAGCAATGGTTATAGTAGAATATTTAAATACTAGTTACCTATTGGGTAACTATATGACTATTGAAATACCGCAATACGGATTAAAAGCGTACGCTTTATTGTTTTCCAAACATGGCGTTCAGGGAAGATTCAGGCAATCAGAGTTAGACTGGATAGTCTCTATTAGCATGAAAAAGAAAATATTTTCATTGTTATTGAGAACAGGCTGGATAAAAAAGAATGCTGACAAAACGTATTCATGTTTGAACCCCTCGGATGCAATACAAGGGTTATTAGAATTTCGCGTTCCTGAGATCATGAGAAATGCAACTAAGATCTACGCGTTTACCCAATTATCCGCTGTTGAAATCTGGTCTGATTTTGCTTATATCCAGAGGGGCTTCGAAAAGTCTCCTTATTTCATCAAGATTTTACGCAAAGACATGAAGTATTGGAAGGAATTTTTCAATAGCCATGAAATTCCGAACTATTTCCATTCAGGAATGAGCATCGGCGAGTTTGTCATATTGATTCCTGTAAGTTCCGTATCCTTCGAGGAAAAAGACGGATTCAAAGTTGACTCCTTAAAAGATACCAGAAAATATGCAAAATCAAATGACATATACTCCTATGCATCAGAATATATTGAGAATAAATATGGAGCAATAGCATGATTAGAGACCTATTTTCCTTAAGAGAATACGAGATATTTAAGACTCTAAATGAATTGCACGACTGCGCGTTTGTCATCGTCGGGGGCTATGCGGTAAACGCATACGCATTGCCTCGGTTCTCAGTTGATTGTGACATTGTGATTTCGGATGAAAACGAGATTAAGAAAATCGAAAAAATACTCTTCAGGCTCGGCTACAAACAGGAACATCAGGACGTGCAGGACGCTGAAAGATTTGGCAGATATGAAAA
Organism: uncultured Methanosarcinales archaeon; assembly: GCA_964533475.1. Taxonomy (GTDB): domain Archaea; phylum Nanobdellota; class Nanobdellia; order Woesearchaeales; family JAGVYU01; genus JAGVYU01. Next base: position 19,410 of record CAZHJH010000003.1, on the reverse strand, counting down.
AAAGATTGACAATCATTTAACCGTGAGCATGGACATTCTCGTTAAAAGCGTTACGGACAGGATGACCGGAGTCATCTTTTCAGCGGATTGGATTTTTGAAAACTCAAAAGTTGGAATTTTGAATGGAAAAACAATACGCGAAGAACTGAAGCTGAGAATCATAACCATTGACGCCCTTCTTGTCATGAAAATAATCTCATGCAGGCCAACAGATATGAGAGATGTATTCATGATGCTTCCGAATGCTCATGACAAGGAGTGGATAACATCCGAGATCTCTTCGCGGTACTCGTTTTCTGACAGGCTCTCAAAAATACTCGAGAAAGTTAATTCGAGACAATTCAAGGATGGACTGTCTGGAGTTTATGGCCGTTTTGATGAAAAAATCTTTGAGAAGCATAAGAAAGCATTATTATCCCTGCACAACAAATAACGCTCTCGCTTTTAACAATGCTCCTTGGTTTGTCACACCTTTTTTTCGCCCAAACCTTTATAAAACGCCATCTGTTTCTTTAACCATCCCCCCCCGCCTAGCTCAATGGTAGAGCGCATGGCTGTAGACATTGTGTAGATATGCCGCATGGCTGTGATGATACACAATCAGCTGTTACCATGAGGTTGCTGGAAGGGTTATCTTCAAAGATGCCCTGGCGAATTCGAGTCCGGCGGCGGGGATTTGGAATCGCTACGCTCTGGCGATTCCTTCTTTTTTACTTGCACTGGACATCCACCTCCGTAACTACTTTATAAATGCTGATTTCTTTACCTGTATGAGGTCTAATGTCCCCGCGAAGGATTTTCGACAAATGTCTGTGGCAAAGGCACGGATTATTGCTCATCTCATTGGGGATGGAGCGCTATACCAAACTCGTCATGATTACGTGATCAAATATGAAGTGAAAGATCTGTCCCTCATAAAACAGTTCTCCAGTGATCTCATTGAAGTGTACGGATTAGAGCCACATTTTCACCTCAACTCTTCTGGAAAGACAGGCAAACCCCTAATTTTTGCAAGGCTGAGATCAAAAATCGTTTATGAAGACCTTTTACAATGTGCAACTTACCGATCATATACGTGGTGCATAGGCAAAGCGATAATGGATGCTTCATTACCCATAAAGAGAGGATTTCTCCGCGCTCTTTTTGATGATGAGGGCACCGTCGTTAAAGAAGGAAAACGAGGAATTATTCGATTTTACTCGGTTAATCACTCTGGTACACTCCAAGTCCAGCATTTGCTTAAAGAGGTTGGGTTGCCTTCCATTTTGAGACCGGGTTATGGGGCCGCAAGAAATGTGTATGGTGTAAATATCCCTGCGCTAGAAGACTTTGCTTCGGTGATCGGCTTTTCACTTGAAAGAAAACAAAAGAAATTGATGGACTTCTTGGGTGAGAGAGAATAGCTCTCGGTTCGAGTCCGGGGGCGGGGATTCTCTTGTATTATTGTACTTGTACACACAAATCCATAAAAGCAGCGGGTATACTCCATCAGTTATGATCGAGCTCTCAGATCCTCTCTTTGCCGCGCGTCATGCGACACAAATTCCCAATGATTGGTTTAGCGGTACTGGGATGGTTGCGATGGTGTATAGGAATGACTGTGATGCAACAGATGTTCTTCACACCCTCAACAGGTATATTCAAGATCATCGATTGGACCACCGCAGTGTCGCTGGAGTTGATGTGTTGATCGACACAAGATTTGGAACAACATACCCCTTACATTTTGACAGAGGGACTGAGATTCCGTTCATAACCTCTGTGCGGCTATGCGGCGACTGCCTCAGCCCTTTTTACATACGGCATAGAAACGTACCACCCGGCCCACACAATGGCGAGACTGAGCTTACACGGTGGATGCGGCTTTTTGAGGTTGCCGGATTTATGTGCGATGTTGCTGAACACCAAATGGTTGGTGCGCTCATCCCGGAAAAGCATTGGTATCGCATGCAGCGGTATTTTGAAGGAAGAATTCCCCATCTCGTCAATGCTTATGATATTACAAAGATGTGTGTTTCTGTTTCTCCGTTGGAGATATGTAGGATATAATATTTACTACTTACAAGTAACGATAAATTTATATACTAGCCTTATTTTCTTACTCGTTGGGGGGATATACCTATGAATCATTTACCACCTGATGTGCAAGAACCAGGAAAAGACGATACACTTATCTCGAGAAAAGGATGGAAGCGGATTGGAATTGCAGCTTTGGGATTAGCAGCCTTGATTGGATGCAGAACATGCTATGTAAACGAGCGTGATCAGCGTGCATTAGAACAACAGCAACGCATGGACCCACAGGCGTTTTATATTGGGCCTTCGGAAGCAGCGAATCCACGAATTGAATTTCGACCTGCTTTGGATGATTTTGACAAAGACGGAGACCTCGATTCGATCATCGTGATGTACACATCATCTCCAAATTTTACTGTGAACGGCAGACATGTCGCTCTGCCCAGAGGATATTTGGTGGTTAGGCAGGGGGCGTCCCGAGAGATTAATGTTGAGCAGCCAGCACCATCGTCTTCAGACCAACTTATCCATATGGATATGCGACTCAATGATGGCCATCGATATTGATTTTTTTCTTAACTTTTTTCACAACCTTTATATACTTGAAAGACAGTTTTCAAAACATTATAGCAAACGAATTCCACAGCAATTAGGAGAATTAGGGATGATTTGGATAGACGTAGTTCGCTTCTTAAACCATAAGCTTTATAAATGAACCGGGACTACCTCGCAGCAATGGTGCTGCAGAATCTTTCTATGATCTCATAAGGGCTTCAATGGGTCATAGGGAGGGGACTGTGCCCTGGTAGTGTAGCTCGGCCCAGTGCGAAAGCGATTTCCACTGCGAAAACTATCATGAAGCCCTGTCGAGGCTTCGACCCGGGTTCAAAAGCTCAAAGCCTGAAAGTCCCGGCCAGGGCGTCTTCATCATCATGGGCCGGTAGCTCAGCCTGGAAGCAGAGCTTGGCTCTGATGGGCACTAGAGCGCTTGACTTTTAACCATGAAAGTCATCAAGCGGTCGCGAGTTCGAATCTCGTCCGGCTCATTCACGATCTACAATGAAGGGAAAAATCGACATCACAAAGCACGTTCTCGTTCCTGAGCACGAAAAACTCAACCAGAAGGAGAAACAAGACGTGCTTGCGGAGTACAATATTACAGTCCGGGAGCTTCCAAAAATCTCAAAAAAAGACCCGGCCATCGCACATCTTGACCTGAAAATGGGTGATGTGATCAAGATCACACGAAAAAGCGCAACTGCAGGCAAAGCCATATTCTATCGTGGGGTGTCTGATGAATAAACATGCACAACTGCTCATCCAAAAACACTTTGAGTTTAACACGCTGCTTAATTCTGACATTGAAAGCTTCAATCATTTCATTGAAAAAGAGCTCCAGGAAGTGATAGAAGAAAACCGTGAGATCGAGCCAACGATCATCCCGCACAACATCGATGAGTTTAAAATTAAGCTAGACAAAATATGGGTGATGAAACCGGAAATCATCGAGGCGGATGGCTCGAAGCGCAATATCTACCCCAGCGAGGCCCGGCTGAGAAAAATCACGTACTCCGCTCCAGTATACATTGATATCAGCGCGCACATTAACGGTGTGCAGCGTGAAAGCTTCGTGACGCAAATTGGCAATATCCCCGTAATGCTGAGAAGCAAATTCTGCCATCTTCACAAGCTCAGCACGGAAGAGCTGATCGACAAGGGAGAAGACCCGAATGATCCTGGAGGGTACTTCATCATCAACGGAACCGAGAAAGTGCTCATCAAAGTCGAGGATCTCGCATCGAACAACTTCCTAGTTGAAGAAGCGTCAACGGGCCCCAGTGAGTTTACAGGCAAATTATTCTCGGAGCGGGGAAGCTTCAAGATCCCGCACACCATAGAGCGGCACAAAGATGGACTATTCTACCTCAGCTTTACGAGAGTGAAGCGCATCCCCGTGCTCGTCATCATCAAAGCCCTTGGCCTGCTCAAAGATGAAGAGATCATGAAATATATCTCCACGGACAGACAGTACGATGAAGTCCTCATCAATCTCTACGAAGTCGCGGACATCAAGACTCAAGAGGACGCAGTTGATTATATCGCGAAGCGCGTAGGCATCACGCAGTCTAAGGAAATTCGCATTGAGCGCATGAATGAAATCCTCGATAAATACCTCTTACCGCATCTCGGCACAACGAAGGATGAGCGCATCCTGAAGGCGTACAACCTCTGCAAGCTCCTCAAAAAGTACATCCACGTCATGAACCAATCTGTGGAAGTATCTGACAAGGACCATTACATGAACAAAAGACTCAAGCTTTCCGGAGATCTCCTCGCAGACATCTTCAGGGTCAATCTTAAAATTCTTATCGGCGATCTTCTTTACAACTTCCAACGCATCGTCAAGCGCGGCAAATTCCCGAGCATCAAAGTCATTATCCGCGATAAGCTCCTCACGTCGCGCATCTACAGCGCTATGGCAACGGGAAACTGGGTGGGCGGAAGAAAAGGAATCTCCC
>CAZHJH010000003.1:9788-14775 GCA_964533475.1 uncultured Methanosarcinales archaeon | reverse complement strand
ATCTACAGCGCTATGGCAACGGGAAACTGGGTGGGCGGAAGAAAAGGAATCTCCCAGCGATTGCAGCGCAATAACTACTTAGACACGATCAGCCATCTGCAACGCGTCGTGAGCCCGCTCTCATCAACGCAGGAAAACTTCGAAGCCCGCAAGCTGCACAGCACGCACTTGGGAAGACTCTGCCCCATCGAAACCCCTGAAGGAACGAACATCGGGCTGAGAAAAAACCTCGCACTCATGTCAAGCATCTCCCAGGACTCCAATGAGGAAGAGATCCTGAAACAGCTCAAGCAGTATGGCCTCAAGACCGTGGTATAACATGGCAGAAGTCTACTTAAACGGAAAGTTCATCGGAACCGTGGAGCACTTACAGGACTATGTCAAGCATGTCGTGAGTGAGCGCCGCAAAGGCTCACTTGACGCGAACATCAATATCCGATATGACGATCAGGAACAAGAAGTCTACATTGAGTCGAACAAAGGACGCCTGAGGAGGCCGCTTATTGTAGTCAGAGACGGGCAGCCGCTGCTCAGCGAGCATCACATCAGGCAGCTGCAAAAAAATGAGCTCACGTGGAAGGATCTACTGGACCAGGGAGTTGTCGAGTATCTCGATGCCGCCGAAGAGGAGAACTGCCTCGTGGCATTCTCGCAGGAGGAGCTCACGAAGGAGCACACGCACATGGAGATCGCTCCCATCACGATGCTTGGACTCACGAGCGCGCTTGTACCGTACGGAAACTACACGCAGCCTGCCCGCCTTGTGATTGGAAGCAAGAACCAGAAACAAGCACTCGGACTGTACGCGGGGAATTATTCCGTGCGCATGGACATGGACGTGAACATCCTCCACTCGCCTCAAAAACCGGTTGTCAAAACAATCATCCACGATATTTCTGATTACAACGCGCACCCCTCCGGACAGAATGTCATTGTTGCCGTGCTTAGTTATAACGGATACAACATGGAAGACGCGATCGTCATCAATAAGGGGAGCATCGACAGGGGATTCGCGCGCAGCACATATTATCGTCCCGAACTTGCGGAAGAGCTCAAATACTCCGGAGGCCTTGTGGACACAATCACGATCCCGGACAAGGAAGTAAAAGGGTATAAAAGCGAAAAGGACTATAGGCTTCTTGAAGGGGACGGCATTATTTTTCCGGAAGCGGTTGTGCAGGAGGGGGATGTCATCATTGGAAAAACCAGCCCCCCACGCTTTTTGAGCAACCTCGACGAGTATAATCTCACGTCAAACATCCGCAGGGAAAGCTCATCCGCCATGGCGCATGGAGAAGCGGGCGTTATCGATTTTGTATTGCTCACGGAAAATGAGGAGGGCAACAAACTTGTGCAAGTTCGCGTGCGAGACCAACGCATTCCCGAAATTGGAGACAAGTTCACGTCGCGCCACGGCCAAAAAGGAGTTGTGGGCTTAATCGTACCCGAAGCGGACATGCCATTCACTACATCAGGGATCATTCCTGATCTGCTCTTCAGCCCGCATGGAATCCCAAGCAGAATGACGATCTCTCATCTCTTAGAGTTGATCAGCGGAAAGACGGGAGCGTTATCAGGCAGATATGTAGACAGCTCAACATTCGGCCCTGAGCCTGAAAAAGAGATCAGGGAGGAATTGCTCCGCATGGGATTCAAGGAGAATGGAACAGAAATTATGTACAATGGAGTTACGGGCGAACAATATCACGCAAGGATCTTTATCGGAAGCATGTACTACCTCAAGCTCAAGCACATGGTCGCAAACCGCATCCAAAGCAGGGCCCGAGGACCCATTCAGCTGCTTACGCGACAGCCGACAGAGGGACGGGCAAAAGAAGGAGGCCTGCGGCTTGGAGAGATGGAGAAGGACACGCTCGTCGCGCACGGAACCGCGATGCTCCTCAAGGAGCGCTTCGATTCAGACAAGACAATAGTTCCCGTGTGCGAAAACTGCGGCATCATCGCCGTTCACGACGAGTATAAAGACCGAAAATTCTGTCCGATATGCGGAGACAATGTAGAAATCAACAATATTGAGATCGCGTATGCATTCAAGCTCATGCTCGATGAGTTCAAGGCGCTAGGCATCTATCCTAAGCTCATCCTGGAGAATAAATACTGAGGCGACGATGGCAGAAGAACCCACAGAAGAACCAGCGGAACCAGCGGAACCAGCGGAGCCAACGGAAGAACCAGTAGCCGTTGAGGAAGATCAGGAAGAAGAAGCTGCTCCGCGCACAGAATCCTCATCGGAAACGCAGATTGAGGAGGAAGCAGAACGCATTGAGGGATATGAGCAGTTCACGTACAAGAAAGTCAAGAGCATCGCGTTTGGAGTTCTCTCTCCTAAAATGATCAAGCAAATGGCGTCCGCAAAAATTGTGACGCCTGAGCTCTACGATAAGGAAGGATATCCGGTTGACGGAGGTCTGATGGACATTCGCCTGGGAGTGATTGATCCCGGGCTTAAGTGCAAGACCTGCGGCTCCAAAATAAAGGAATGCATTGGCCATTTTGGCTATATTGAGCTCGCGCGCCCGATCATGCACTACAAATTTATCGACGTTGTCATCAGCCTACTGAGAAGCACGTGCCGGGAATGCGGGCGCATCAAAGTTCCGAAGCAGAAAATCACGTACCACCAAGAGCGTCTGGTCAAGATCGCAGAGGAGTCTGGGCCGGAAGCGCGGCTTGAGAAAATCCAGGAGATTGTCGCGTCTTCAAAAGGACAGAGCAAATGCCCGCACTGCAAGTCGAAGCAGTTCAAGATCGGGCTTGAGAAGCCCACAACTGTCGTTGAAAACGAAAAGCGGCTGAGCCCCATCGAAATCAGAGCTCGCCTCGAGAAGATCTCTGATGAGGACTGTGAGCTGTTTGGCCTCAATCCCAGCGTCGTGCGCCCCGAGTGGATGGTGCTGACGATTATGGCAATTCCTCCAGTCACGATGAGGCCTTCCATCACGCTTGAATCAGGGGAGCGCAGTGAGGATGATCTCACGCATAAGCTTGGAGACATCGTGCGCATCAACCAGCGCCTGTTTGAAAATATCAACGCAGGAGCTCCTGAGATTATCATAGAGGACCTCTGGGATCTCCTGCAGTACCATATCACCACATTTTTTGACAATGATGTCGCGCAATTGCCTCCCGCTAGGCACCGCTCCGGACAGCCGCTCAAGACGATCACGGAGCGCATCAAGAGCAAAGAGGGCAGAATACGCCATAACCTAGCGGGGAAGCGAACGAATTTCAGCGCGAGAACTGTTGTATCCCCTGATCCGAACATTTCGATCAATGAAGTTGGAGTGCCTAAGAAGCTCGCGATGCAGCTTACGGTTCCCGAGCGTGTCACGCAGTGGAACATGGCGTATCTCAAAAAGTTCGTTGAGCGCGGCCACACTCAATATCCCGGCGCTAATTATGTTATCCGGCCGGACGGAAAGAAGAAAAAAATCACGGATGAAACCCGAGAGGCATCCCTTGAAGAGATACAACCCGGGTATACAGTGGAGCGCCATCTCCTTGACGGGGATATCGCAATCTTTAACAGGCAGCCGAGCCTGCACCGCATGAGCATGATGTGCCATCGCGTACGCGTGCTCCCGTACAGAACCCTGAGGCTGAATCCTGTTGTGTGCAATCCGTACAACGCGGATTTCGATGGGGATGAAATGAATCTTCACATTCCGCAAACGGAGGACGCGCGGGCTGAGGCCGAAGTGCTCATGGAAGTCCAGACGCAGCTCATTAGCCCAAGATACGGGCTCAGTGTCATGGGATGCATCCAGGATGCAATATCTGGCGCATTTATTCTCACGAAAGACCTCACGTTAGTGTATGCAGATGCAATACAGCTGCTCGCTCAGGTAGGCATCACGGATTTCGCCCGGCTCCCTAAAAAGAAGGAAGTGACGGGTAAGGAAATCTTCAGCGTGCTCATCCCCGAGGACTTCAGCTTCCGTGGCAAATCGAAGAGCGGAGATCCAGTAGTGATCAAAAAGGGCGTCATTGAGGAAGGTGTCCTCGACTCCTCTAATCTCGGTGTCGGCAAGGGACTTCTTTTAAGAAACCTCATCAAGAGATATGGTTCAGCAGTCACGGTTGACATCATGGAAAATTTCTTCCGTCTTGGAACATATACGCTCCAGCACGTTGGCTTCTCCGTACCGATCTCTGACAGTGATCTTCCTGAAATCGCGCGCAACAAAATCGAGGAAACATTGACCCATGCGGAGCAGGAAGTGAAAAAGCTCATTGACCAGTTCCATCAGCATCAGCTTGAAGTCTTCCCGGGAAGAACGATGCAGGAAACACTCGAGCTCAAAATCCTTACGGTCCTCAACCAGGCGCGTAATATGTGCGGTGAAATTGTTAGTACGTATTGTGATAAAAAAACGCACACGCTCATCATGGCAGATTCTGGAGCGCGAGGCAATATTCTCAACCTTGCTCAAATGGCAGCCTGCGTAGGCCAGCAAGCGCTCGGCGGCAAGCGCATTGAGCGCGGATATCGGGGAAGAACGTTAAGCGCATTCCAGAGTGGAGACTTAAGCCCGAAGTCGCGCGGATTTATCAAATATGGATTTAAACATGGACTTGCTCCTCATGAGTTTTTCTTCGGCGCGATGACTGGACGTGATTCACTCATGGACACCGCGCTCAGAACGCCAAAATCCGGATACCTCTACCGAAGACTCGCGAACGCGATGCAGGATCTTAAAGTTGAGTATGATGGCACGGTTCGGGACGCATCGAAGCGCATCATTCAGTTTCGCTATGGAGAAGATGGCGTAGATGTTTCCCGGTCAGAAAATGGCGTAGTCAATGTTGATGAAATTATCGATTCGGTGAGATAAATGAGCGCGTACGACAAATACCGAGGACAACTGCCCCCTAAGCTGCTGGAAGAAATCAAGGAGAAGACGAAAGACATGAGAGCAGAACGCGTGGAGAGCGCGTCTCTTTCCAATCGAAGAAAAAATCGGCG
>CAZHJH010000003.1:0-9755 GCA_964533475.1 uncultured Methanosarcinales archaeon | reverse complement strand
AAGCAGAGCGCGTAGAGAAGATTCTTGAGCGCGCATTGCATGAGTATCAGCGGGCGCAGATTGACGCAGGAGAATCTGTGGGGATTGTCTCGGCAGAATCCATTGGCGAGCCGGGAACCCAGATGACCTTGGACACATTTCACTTCGCGGGCGTTGCCGAGATGAACGTCACGCTTGGACTCCCGCGCATTATTGAAATTCTTGACGGCAGAAAGGAGATCGAGACGCCCATGATGGAGATATACCTCGTGTCTCCCCACAATAGGGGAAAGGATATCAAGGAAATCGCACAGTCCATCAAGGAGACGAAGTTTCAGGATGTCGTCGCCGAGTTCTTTATCAACATCGTGGACGCCTCTGTCGAAGTCAAGCTCGACGAACAGAAGCTCGAGGGCATTCGCATGACGACCGATAAGGTGTCAAAGGCGCTTCAAAAGGAGCTCAGGGGAGTTACCGTCAAAGAAAAAGGGGATACGATCATCATCAAACCTCGCTCGAAAGGAGACAGCCTAAACGAGGTCTATAATCTCAAGGAAAAAGTGAAGGGCGTGTACATTCAGGGCGTCAAAGGCATTAAGCAAGTGCTCCCCGTGAAAAGGGATGATGAGTATGTCATCATCACGGCTGGATCTAACCTGAAGGAAGTGCTGCAGCTGGATTTCGTTGATGAGGCAAGAACGATGACGAATGATGTCTTTGAGATCCGCAATGTCCTCGGCATCGAAGCAGCCCGTCAATCCATTATCAATGAAGTGTTCAAAGTGATCGAGAATCAGGGCCTTAACGTGGATGTCCGGCATATCATGCTCGTCGCTGACACGATGTGCTCAAGCGGAGACATTAAAGGCATCACGCGATACGGAGTCGTGAGTGATAAAGCGTCTGTGCTTGCACGCGCGAGCTTTGAAACACCCATTAAGCATATCATTGCAGCAGCACTCATTGGAGAGGTTGATGAACTTAATTCCGTCATTGAAAATGTCATGCTGAATCAGCCCGTACCTGTGGGAACTGGGCTGCCCGCATTGATTACAACATTCAAGAAGTGAGAGTATGGCAGATCAAAGCGCATTGGCAGAAGTCAAGAAATACGTTGAAACGAAGCACGCAATACTCGGGACGCAGCGCACGATGAAAGCGCTCAAGAAAGGCGCATTGAAAAAAATCTTTCTCAGCAAGAACTGCCCGGATTCCGTGCGCAAGGATATTGACTATTACGCCAAAATGGGAAACGTCAACGTCAGCATGCTCGAACAGCCTAACGATGAACTCGGCAACCTGCTGAAAAAACCGTTTTCGATATCCGTTATTGGCATCAGCAAGTGAGCATTGTGAAGATTAAATACGACACATCGTTGGTGAAACTCTTTCCGTATTTTGAGTCAGTGACTCGAGTCCAGGTGCGGGACTGCGTGGATCAAGGAGAGCGCCTCATCTTCTTTGTGGACGCTCATGAGCTCGGCAAGGCCGTGGGCAAGCACGCTGCGAATGTCAAGCATCTTGAGTTCAAGCTGAAAAAAAAGATCAAAATCATAGGCTTCAGCGAAGACAAAATCACGCTCCTCAAAAATATCGTGTTTCCCCTCACGATCGCAGACGTTCAGGAGGACGGAGACACGCTCATCCTCACGAGCCCGGATCATCAAACCCGGGGTTTGCTGATTGGCCGCGGCGGCCAAAACCTGAGGGCGCTCGAGCAGCTCATGCAGCGGTTTTTTCCGGTGAAAGAGATAAAAGTACTCTAGGTTTTTTGCCTTGTCGAAACCTTTAAAAAGGCACCTGAACCTCTTTGATGGATATGGGAAAGAAAACCAGGGGCCTTGCGGCTGCGAAGAAGCTTATCAAGCGTAGGAAGCAGAGCAGATGGCAGCATCGCGAGTTCATTAAACGGGCGCTGAATCTCAAAGAGCGGTCAGATCCTCTTGAAGGGGCTTCGCAGGCGAAAGCGATCGTGCTTGAGAAGATCCAGCTTGAGGCGAAGCAGCCGAACTCCGCTATGCGGAAGTGCGTGCGCTGCCAGCTTGTGAAGAATGGCAGGAAAGTCACCGCGTTCGTTCCGGGAGACGGGGCGAACAAGATGCTTGATGAGCATGACGAGGTCTTTATCGAATGCATTGGGGGAAGAATGGGGAGGTCCAAAGGGGATATTCCCGGAGTGCGCTGGCAAGTCATCAAAGTGAATGATCAAAGCCTCAATGCGTTGCTGTCTGGAAAGATTGAGAAGGCGAGACGATGAGTGACATAAAAGTGTTTAACCGCTGGGATGTGGATGGCATCGCAGTAGATGACGCCGGACTCGCTGATTATGTGAATTTGGAGCCAAGAATCGTGCCCCGGACGGGAAGCAGGTTTGCAGGCAACAGATTCCACAAGTCGAAGACGTTCATTGTCGAGAGATTCATGAACAAGATCATGGTTGTGGGCCATCGCAGCAAGAAGCATTTCAAATCAAGCGGCCACTGCACGGGAAAAGCGGCAACCGCGTATCGCATTCTTGAAAAAACATTCACGATTATTGAGCAACGCACGAAGCAGAATCCGATTAAAGTGCTTGTCCAGGCGATTGTGAACGCTGCACCTCGAGAGGAAATCATTACGATTGAATATGGAGGAGCGCGCTATCCAAAATCCGTTGAATGCGCACCTCAGCGCCGGATTGACATCGCGCTCCGATACTTCGCGCAGGGAAGCTATCAGAAGTCATTCAACAGCAAAAAACCGATTGAGCAATGCCTCGCTGACGAGATCTTGAACGCGTACCAGCGGATTCCTCAGAGCCTCGCGATTTCAAAGAAGCTTGAAGTTGAGCGCCAAGCGGATGCCAGCAGATAAGCTTCTCAGGCTAAAAACACTTCTTCATGTATATTCAGCACAGCATCCTGAACAGCGCGCAGAGGAGTTAACACGGGAGCTATTCTTTAAGACGCGGCTATGTTACCGTGGCGTATCGTACGAATTCGCATGCGGTGAATTCTATTTTGATGATGACCCGTATTGTCACCGCCACCGCGAACAGCACGCTTTCGGGAAATGGTATTTTCACAAGGTCAAAACGAAAGCCCGGGACGCATCTGCACTTATGATGGTACGACGCTTGGGCGTTGATATCACGTTTGGCGACGGCGTTCGCGCGGGAGGAATTCTAATCCGAGCACTGCGCTGCGAGGATGGAACGATTATTAACGGGCCTGCGCGCATCCTTAATCATCTGTTTTCCGGAAGGTGGAACGCTCGAACGATTACAAAAACAATTCATGACATTGAGGAAGAAGATGCTCCCATTTGGGAAAGCCGCCTGCGCATAATCCCTCACTCAGGGCCATATGGAAATGTTCACAAGGATGCGCGCGTTGGGCTCCGGGCACGTGATGAGCATAGAGCCCATTGGGCGAAGAAACCGCTTAGATTTTCTATTCTTCCCCTAAAATAAGACGTTTGAGGATTTCTGTGTATCGTTCCATAACCGGATCATTGTCAAACACCCAGTGGCCGCCTTCCGTTGCCTGATTCATAATTACGGGAGTCCCTTGAGCGTCACCTAGCCGCAACGGCCTTCCCCTGAGGAAGCCATCGGAATACACATTCGTAATGGATTCAACGTTAGTGGGGATCGCAGGTGAGTGACCGAACCCTAGACGATCCGCAATCCGCATCTGCGCAAAATCAAGGAAACACAGATGCACAGGAATATCCTGCAGTTCATACGCGAGGCTGAGGGCATTTCTACATCCCTCGCTGTGGCCTATGATGAGGACAGCATGCCCATGGTCATAAAACTCCCTGATCTCCGTAGCTTGATGCCCGTCATACCATGTACCCTCATCCACATGGACCGCATTGAGTCTTTGAGCGATAAAGGGGAGAATATCATCCATGAGATGGCTTGAAAACCCGCTGTAGCCCACAATCACAGGGCCGTGCGCCTCGGGTTGCGAAGATTCGTATCGGGCGCAGCCGGCAACAAGGCCCAATCCCATGAGTAGTGCGTGCATTCGCATTGCCATCGGTAACCGTCATCAGTTTTTAAAGATTATTGTAACCCTATTTTCCCTTCCTATAAAATCCAAACCGCGTCATTTTCTTTTTTGGCGCTCCCATAAATCGTTCTGTCGCGTATCTTACATCCTCTATAGTGTAAAACGCGCGCGGATTGTAGTGATTGATAATCGCGACCACGTGAGGGATATCCTGCCTGTTCACGACAGTCCAAATAATACGCACATCGCCATGTGACCCATCCGCGGGAATACTCGTCACAACTACACCAGCGTCCTTCAAAGTGTTGATGAGCTGCTGAACTTTGTGCTTTGCAATGAGGCGTATGATGACTTTTCCCATGGAGAGCTTCTCCTCAAGGACCATGCCCACATATGTGCCTGTAGCGAATCCCCCAGCGTATGCGATGTAGCCAATAGGATTTGTGAGATGGTTGAATATTTGCTGCACCGCCGCAAGCCAAATGAGCACTTCAAAAAAGCCGATGATGGGAGCGATAACTTTGTAACCGCGTGTAATAAATATGACTCGGATCGTGCCCATGCTGACATCCAAAATACGCGCGAGAAAGATCAGCAACGGAAGAATGCCCCATGCCCAGAGATCACTATTCATGAACGCTGTGAAGTCCATAGCTTTGCAGAAAAGAATTCTTGTTTATAAATGTGGAGGTATACGTTTATATAGGGGATAAACGAGGAAGCTTGTATGCCTAAACCCCACGAAAGAATCTTTGAGATCGTGTTTAAGGAAGATGAACTCACGTGGCAGGGCCTCATTTATGAGCTTGTGCGCTCGCATCACATGGATCCCTGGGATATTGATGTGAGCATGCTCACAAAGGAATATATTAAAATGCTCAAGAAGCTCAAGGAGTTTGAGTTTCGCGTTTCAGGTAAAGTGCTGCTTGCCGCGGCCATTCTCCTCAAGATTAAATCAAACCGTCTCGTCGGAGAAGATTTGGATCAATTTGACGCGCTCCTCGCATCGTCTGACCAAGAGGAGCAAGTGGATGGATTATTTGACGAGCAGGTCGATCCTGAAAAACAGCTGTTTCAGGAAAACAAACCATTCCTTTTGCCTCGAACGCCACAGCCACGCAAACGCAAGGTGAGCGTGTATGATCTTGTGAAAGCCTTGGAACAGGCGCTTGAAGTGAAGCACCGCAGAGTGCTAAGAAATATGCCCGAGCTCAAGCTTGAAATTCCCAAAAAAAGCAGGGATGTCACACAACTCATAAAAAATCTGTATCTCCGGATTAAGCAGTTCTTCTCCACAAGCAAATCCCAGCTCACGTTCAGCCAGCTAGCCCCGCCGGAAAGCTCAAAAGAGGACAAAGTGTACACGTTTATTCCTTTGCTACATCTCGCGCATCAATCCAAAATCACCCTTGAGCAGGAGCAGGCGTTTGGAGAGATTGCAATAAAGCTCCGCACGGAAAAGGAGATGCTGGAAGAAATCGCGCAGTAGAATCACAACCCTTTTAAACCCACTTCGATTTTATTCTCCCATGACGGGCCAACGCGAAAAACTCATTGAATTCCAGATGATGCACCAGCAGATGAAGCAGATTCAGAAGCATTTGGAGCTCATGGAAGAAGGCCTAGGGGAGCTGATTTCCGCGCAGGAGAGCCTGAAGGAGATCGGCACTCTGAAAGAGGGAACGCAGATACTTTTGCCGCTTACGAATGGAGTTTTCGCAAAAGCGCAGCTCGCTGATCAGAACATGTTTCTTGTTAATGTCGGCGCGGGCGTCGTCGTGGGGAAGACGCTCGAGCAAGTGCAAAAATTGCTCGAAGATCAGGCAGAGGAAATGGCGAAGCAGCAGCATGAGCTCGCGGAGACGCTTGAGCGTCTGAGCACAAAAGCGAGTGAGCTCCAGGAAGAGCTCAGGTGAGCCTATGTTCGGATTTCTGAAAAAGGGAATTAAGGACGCGCTCAGCAAGATCACGACTGTTTTTTTAGGGGAGAAGAAAGAAGAAGAGCCGTCCGAGGAAAAGGCTCCTGCTGCGGAAAAGCCCGTTCCTGAAGCGAAAATCATCGCAAAGCCTCAGGCTCCGGAAAAAACCGTTCCTAAGATAGCGGAGAGCCCTCCTGAAAAGCTGGTGGAGAAGCCTGCGCTGAAAGAACATGCAGCACATAAGCCTGCAGCGAAGCGCGAGCCCACAGCTCCCGTTCCAACAGTTGAACCTCAAAAAAAGATCACAGAGCCACTGCTCGAAGAGGTCAAGGCGATCCGCGAGGAACAACGGAGAGAAGCTCATGAGGAGGCAAAGCACGCGGATCTCGCGCAGGAAAAAGCAAAGCTCCATAAGGAAACGATTCACGAAATCATTGAAGAGATTCCAGAAGTCAAAGCACAGCCTGTCGTTGAGACGAAAGTCGAGAAGAAAGGATTTTTCAAACGGCTCACGGAGACGATCACGACGACGAAGATCGGCAACGACCAGTTCGAGAAGTTCTTCTGGGATCTTGAGCTAGCGCTGCTTGAGAACAATGTTGCGGTAGAAGTCATTGAGAAAATCAAGGAAGACTTGCGGAAGACACTTGTGGACAGGCCCATCAGCAGAAGCGAAGTGCAGGGCATCGTGCTCAAAAGCCTACGTAATTCTATTAATGAGGTTCTCAGCGTGCAGCCATTCAACATTTTTGACAGAATAAAAACAAAGAAGCCGTACATTATTTGTTTTGTGGGCATTAATGGCTCGGGAAAAACGACGACGATCGCGAAAATGGCGTACTTATTCCAGCAGCACGGATTGCATGTTGTTATTGCGGCGGCAGACACATTTCGCGCGGCTGCGATTGATCAGCTTCAGGAGCATGGTGACCGCCTCGGTGTGAAAGTTATCAAGCATGATTACGGAAGCGATCCCGCTGCAGTTGCTTTTGACGCGATCCAGCACGCGAGGGCGAAGAACGCTGATCTTGTGCTTATCGATACCGCTGGGAGAATGCACAGCAATACGAATTTGATCGATGAGATGAAAAAGATCATTCGCGTTGCGCAGCCGGACTTGAAACTTTTTATAGGTGAAAGCATCACGGGAAATGACTGCGTTGAGCAGGCGAAGGAGTTCAATGCAGCCATAGAGATTGACGGAATTATATTGTCAAAAGCGGACATTGACGAGAAAGGAGGAGCTGCGGTTTCTGTAAGCTACACGACGAAAAAGCCGATCCTGTATCTTGGCGTCGGGCAGGAGTACAAAGACCTTCAATCGTTTGACAGCAGGATTATTCTTGAGAATTTAGGGTTGTAAGCTCATCTCAATAAAGCCACATTGATAAGCTTTTTAAGCTGTTTCAGGCTTGCAAAGTGCATGGCACGCATTGACGCTGTTGAGCTTCATAGGGATGTATGGAAGTATTTCAGGACAGTTCCGAAAGGACCGTTTCAGGTTTTTGAAGGATCCCTGGGTGTGGAGGATCCGGATCATTTTTCTTCGTACACCTCACTTGCGGGAATAGACACGCTCATTGTCAAAGTGGGAACAAGCATACTCGCGCATGATGAGCCACGCAGGCAAGTGTATAACATGCAATGCCTGTCTCAAGACCTTACAAGACTTAGAAATCGCTTCAATGTTGTGCTCATTACGTCGGGAGCGATTGGACTTGGGAGAAAAGCACGCCTCCGAAAAGGAGAGCGTATCCCTAAAGCGGAAGAATCCCTTCCTCAGCAAAAGCGAATTGACGCAATTGAAGGGCAGTTTCTCCTGTATGAACTCTGGATGCATCATTTTTATCCCCAGAGCGTATGTGAGTGTCTTGTCACTCACGAGGATATCCGCGGTGAGCGAACCAGTGGGAATCTCCTGCGAAAGTATCAGCGCTGGTTTGAGCGAAAAACCATTCCCATCGTAAATGAGGATGACAAGAAAAGTCTGGAGGAAATTGATATCCTCATGCAGGGTGAACGCGTCTTCAGAGACAATGATAGTTTGGCAAGTCTCCACGCGCAGTTTTTGCGGCGGGCAGGGTACAAACCTCTATTGATACTGCTCTCCAATACTGATGGCATTTACACTGCAGCCTCATTTCAGAATCATGAATTTGAACCGATTCGCGTAGTCAAATCCACAGATGACCTGGAATCTCAAGCGCTTCCCATTTCTTCTTCACGAGGTCGAGGTGGGGTTCTGTCTAAGATTGATGCGGCCCGGGAAGCGGCATCTTCCGGAGTCTATACGGTTATAGCAAATGGGCAGTATTGCAATCACGATAGCCCTTACCAAGATAGGTCTCCCGGGGCGAAGCGCAGATACCGTGTTCTTGACTCAATTCTTCAGGGTGATGTTGTCGGGACACGCTTTCTTCCTGTAGGGTATGCTCATTAAGGCGATAATCGCGAAAACTTCGAAATCTTTTTAAATACCAATCACTCAGACCCTCGTAGGGGTGGTAGCATGGTAGATTATGGAAAAGCGTTGAAAAAACCATTTGAGGATTGGAAAAAGTTTCTCATTGGTGTGCTTCTGAACATTATTCCGATTGTGAATTTTATCGTTTCAGGATACGGCATTCTGATAGCCAAGTCAACTATGCGAAAGAATCATGCATTGCCACCCTGGAAGAATTTCTGGGAACTTTGGGTGAAAGGATTCTTTGTATTCCTCATCATGCTCATATGGGGCATTCCGCTCATCATACTCGCGATTATTCTTATTGGTATCATAAGCATTAATGTGGCCCAGGTGCTCTTTGGCGGCCAAAATCCTGTCATCGCGATTGTGACTGTGCTCGCTACAGGTGGTCCAATTGCGTTCTTAATTCTTGTGTATGCCCTCCTCATGGCGTATCTCATTCCTGTGGGAATCATCAGATACGCGCGCTCGAACGCATTTGGAGACGCGTTTGCGGTTTCGAAAATCACGAAGAAGGCATTCACGGCAGGGTACTTTGGAGCGTGGCTCATAAACGCCATTATCACACTTGTGATTCTGGGCCTTCTCAGCTTCATCCCGATCATAGGACCGATCGTGGGAGCGTACATCACGATGGTTATTAGCATGACCATCTTTGCACAGGCCGTGCAGGAAGCCTAATGGTGTTTTCAGACATTTTTTTTGAAATTTTTTTAAAGTTCATGATTACATTAGTGTTTATATTCGTGAACGCGCTTATCGTGCGGGAGATCGTCGTTTTACTGAAGATAGAAGACGAGTCTGTACTCACGTCAAGCGCGCTTTCCATATGGATTGGCGCAGTGCTCTTGCTTATGAGCTTTCTGGCGGACATTAGGATTGTCGGCTGGATCATGGCAGCGCTCATGAATCTCTTCTTCATCTTTCTGTACAAGAAGTATTACTCTTTGGAGTGGAAAGACTCGATTTTGCTCTGGGAAGCGTGGATCACGGCGATATTATATCTTTCCATCTTCATCGCAGCGCTGTTTTCATCAACAGGAACGCTCCTGCTCTGGGGATTAATCCCCCTGCTCATCAACCTCGTGTTTGTATTCATGATGCGGAAGAACACACAGCATCACTGGGTGAACATCACGACAGTTACGCTCGGTTTTTTGTTCATCAACGTCGCGTGGCTGACGCTGTTTAAGTGGTACGCGCCGTTTTGAATTCAATCTTTCTCCACAAACTCAATCTCTCCGTTGAGATACACACCCTCATGAAGCTTTACAGGCCTCCAGCTGTCAAGAACGAGCTCGGCTTCTAACCACGCAGCGAGCGTTTCAGGATTGCCAATCGTCGCGCTTAATCCAATGACCTGCAGCCCGGGAATAACCTGGCGCAGCAGCG
>CAZHJH010000002.1:1835-27446 GCA_964533475.1 uncultured Methanosarcinales archaeon | reverse complement strand
GCATTGTCTTGTACAAGATGAAAAGCTGCCGGATGTCAGGTTTTGTGAAGCACAATCCTGTAAGCATATCTGTCTTGTATCCTCCGCTGTGGCAACGCACGTATCATAAGTTTGAACGCACGCATCTTTACATATGTCCTGGTCCGCGACACACCCAAGAAACGCAGCTTTTTTAGTCTCCTTGCAATCCAGTTTGCATGCTGAGATTGCGGTTTTCTGCTCAGGTGTAAATGCCGCTGCAAGCACTAGTGATGCTACAAGAAGCCCTATGATGATGAATATAAGATATCCCCTCATGCGCATTGGGATTCAGACAGCGTATAAATGGATTATGCTATTAAAAACAATATGTTAGAACCGTGATTACCCAATATACTGCTGCCGATCCTCGTGTGATTCTTCGTCTCCCGCAAGCATGGCTGCGTCGTCTTGCTTAGGTTTCTGCAATTTCTTTGCGTCTATAGAAAATCCGAATCGTTTTTGAAGCACTTTGACAAGCTCCGCAGCCCCTTGAGGATCTACGGCCATAGGATGGCCATGCGTTTCAGCGAGAAGCGCGACTGCAGGAATGTTATGCTGTCCGGCAATGCCAACAAGCACACCGGTTATTCCAATGATTGGGCCTACAACGCCATACAGCTCTTCCTTAAGGCCGATTTTTTTATACGCACTGACAATGCTCGGAATCGACCCTGCGCAATACACTTTGGGATGTTCGGGCGCTTCATGTAGTCCTATTCCTCCCAGCGTCACAATTTCTTGCACGTTAGCATGCTTCGTCAACGCAATGAGTTCCTCACAAAACGTGTAGCATCCCTGCTCGTCAACAGGCTGCACATCTCCAGCCAATAAAAGAACATCCTTTGACTTCACTCGTGTGTGATAGAGCGAAAGCTCAGGCAGTTTCACGAGATTCTTCGGTTGAACAAAAACAGTATGCGGCAGTGAATGGGAGAAAAATGTCATGACCTTCTTCGCCTTCAGTTCCATGATGAGAAAATCAGCGGCGACCTTGCCTACATTCCCAATGCCGGGAAGCCCTTCGATAAGAATGGGCTTAGAAAGCTTCGGAAGTTTGCCTTGTATTGTCCATGCCCCCATAAAAAACTCGTCATTAAAGAAAGTATATAAACGTTATGATTGGTTTGCTTCAATCTCTTTTTTCGCTTTCCTTCTGTACTCTCCATACTTGTCTTCAGGAGAATACTTCGCGGGGTAGGGTTGGACCGATTCTCCGCCGCACGCGCATGGTTTCTGCAGCGTGTACTGGCCGCAGGATTTGCATTTGAGCAAGGCTTTCATGTTGCCTCTTTACGCTCGAACAGGACGGTCTCTCCCATCATGTGTTTGGCCGTGTCGATCGCTTTCTTGAGCCTGCGCTCAGCATCTTTAAAATCGAGCGATTTCACTGCAACAAGATATGCACCTGCACCCTTATACTTCAGTGTGATCTCCTTATCCTCTGCGATGATCTTTAGGAGTGTTCCTTTAATCCGCTCAATCCCATCAGGAGCGTAACTCGTGATTTTGAGGTCTCCGCGAATCTCGACTTCCTGCGGCTTCATGCGCGTCGTGATCATCTCTGTAAGATCATCCGCGGATTTCTTGTCCACCCCTAAATCAATGAGCTTCGCAGCTCCATTCGCGACATCCACAAAACAAAATCGAAGTTCTCTGTACTCTTTCGATATCGCAGCCATGACCTGGTCATAGAATTGCTTGGGCTCTTTCTTATATTTTTTCGCAATCTGTTCAACAATCTTCTCCGATGTTTGCTCCATCTTGATTTCGGAGAGTTTTCTGCGCTTCTGGCTCTCGTTCACCCTGCGCAGGCTGAGGTCAATATGCCCCTTTTCCTTGTTAATGCGAAGAACGACGCAGACAATCTTTTTCCCTTCGGCCACGAACTCGCGGAGATTCCTGATGCGCCCCGGGCTGATCTCAGAAATATGAATCAATCCGGAGCGCCCATACTCATCCAGATCGACAAATACAGAATGATGATAAATATTCGTGACGGTGCAGAGCACGAGTTCTCCTTCCTCAGGATATCCTTGTTTTCGGAGAAACATTTACTCAAGAACCTCAAGAATCTGAGCCTTGACGTGGCTCTTGCCCCCTGTAGGCTGGCTCAGAACTTTTCCGCACACCAGACATTTGACTTCAATAGAGCTCTTGCCGAACGTGATCTGCTCGTTCTTGCATTTCGGGCATCTGATCTTGATGAATTTGCTCGATGATTCCTTCTTTCTCATGCGTCCAAAGAATGGGCGAGGATTTATAAAGCTTGTTGTTGGATGTATTGCCACAGAGGGGATGAGTGTCGTCATGTATGGGGCCGTTGAATATCGGAACTATCTTCTATGGGCATCTTTTCCCAAAAGGGAACAAGCCCCCCTATAAAAATCAAGAAACAATCGAAACATTTATATATCGTATGGTATCTATCGGTATCATGAATACACAAATCAATGTAAGGATACCGCAAAAATTGCTGAGTTCAGTGAGGTCCTATTCTGATGAACATGGATATGGTTCGGTGCAGGACTTTATTAAAGAAACGATTAGGGAAAAATTGTTTGATGAACCTGAAATAAGCAAGGAAGAGTTGGCGCTTGTAAAGAAACTCGCTGAACTAACCGGAAAGAAAAAACTCTACGGGACAGAGAGGGAGTTATTTAGCAAGCTCAGGAGAAGATAGGAATGGAATATGAGGTTATTCCATCCGAGTTTTTTCTAGAGCAGATTGATGAACTGAGTGATGAAGCCGCCAAACTAATTGAGGATAAATTACGTTTGGCAAAGATAAACCCCTTTAGGTTTAAGCGCATTGAAGGGTATTCCTTATTTCTTTTTAGGATTAGGTTTGAAGATAACCGAAAAGAAAAAAGGGTAGTATACCTGGTCGACAAACCAAAAGTCAAAGTTCTTTGCATTTTAGACAGAAGCAGCGAATACAACCAATTAAGGAAATTCCTAAAGAGCCATGGGTATCTCTGAGATATGCAAGGGTCAGGCCTTCTTTCGTCGCGCATGAAAGTTAAGCGTTGAGGATATGGGAATTTGTGCAATCCGTCTCATCTTTTTTGAAGAAAGGTATATAAATAGCTTCCCAAGGATATATGTATCGGGGGGTGAGCACATGAACGGCGCATTATATCTAAGAGACCCATACTTAAGAACATTTGATGCTGAAGTGATTGAGGTCGTGGGCTGTGAGGTTGTGCTCTCGCACACCGCGTTTTATCCACAGAGCGGTGGCCAGCCCTCTGATACGGGAGTCCTCACGAAGGGAGAAGAAACCTACAGAGTCGTTGATGTCAGAAAAAGAGAGGGCAGGATCGTTCACGTTGTTGATCATGAGGGCATTCAGCCAGGCGATGGCGTTGAAGGAAACATTGATTGGGATCGCAGGTATCTCCTCATGCGCTATCACACCGCGGCGCACGTACTCTCCGCAGTTATCCACAACGCGACAGGAGCTGAAATAACCGGCAATCAGCTCGGGGAGGATAAGGCGAGAATTGATTTTAACCTTGAGCAATTCGACCGCGAGGCGATGAAAACGTATGAGCAGAAGGCGAATGAGCTCGTCAAGGCAAACAAGCCCGTCACGATCAGATTCATTTCACGCGAAGAGGCGGTAACGATTCCTTCCCTGTGCAAACTCGCGAAAGGACTTCCCCTGGATATTCAGGAAATCCGCGTAATCACCATTGAAGGCCTCGATGAGCAGGCATGCGGTGGCTGTCACGTAAAGAACACTTCAGAGGTTGGAATGATCAGCATCACGGCGATGGAAAATAAAGGAAAAAATAATCGCCGATTATATTTTATGATAGAAAAGTAAGAAAAGAAGAGTTTATCTCTTCTTCTTTTTCTTTGATGACTTCTTACCTGCCTTCTTTTTCGCTTTCTTTGCCATTTACAATTCACCTCTGATCATCACCCTGATCATTTTTCTATTTAAATGTTTTGTTTTGAAACGTAAAATTCAGAAAAAGTTATTCGCTTTTCTCAATTTTGATCGCGGCAACAGGACATACATCTTCTGCCTCCTTATTCTTCGGCAGGTCACTCTCGTCGATGATTTGCTTTTTCTCCTTTGCTTTGTCTCCAACCATCTTAAAATTTTCACAGCAGGCGGTGCACGCCGCGCATCCTATGCACGTTTCCTGATCTACGCGAACGTTGAATTTTGTCATGATGCGGCCTCGAGCGTGGCCTTGATTCTGCGGACCCCTGCGCTCACGGCTTCCTCTTTGAGAATTTTGAATCGCCCAAGCTCTTTTGTATTTGCAACATGAGGGCCTCCGCAGATTTCCTTGCTGAATGATCCGACGGAATACACGGTAACATGAGCGGGATAGCGCGTTCCGAATTCTGACTGCGCTCCGCTGTGCAATGCGTCATGCAAGGTCATCTCATGGCGCTGCACGTCAAGATGCTCCTTGATGCGGTTGTTCACTTCCGCCTCCACAGCGTGAACCTCCTCAACGGTCAGCTTCCGGTCAAAATTAAAATCATACCGCAATCGCTCGGTAGTAATATTGCTTCCCTTCTGTCTTATGCTTGGATTCTTGAGAACTCTGCGCAGCGCTTCACCAAGGAGATGTGTCGCCGTGTGTAATTTTACCGTCGCGTCAGAAGCGTCTGCAAGCCCGCCCTTGAACCGCTGATCTGCCCCCCTTCGCGAGAGCTCCTGATGTTTTTCATACTCTTTCTGGAACGCCTCGGCATCGACGCGCATGTGTTTTTCCTGGGCGAGCTCCTGGATCACCTCGATCGGGAATCCGTAGCTTTGATACAAAAGAAACGCCTGTTGCGCGCCTATCTTTCCGAGTTTTGCGATGCGGTCGAACTCCTTAAGGCCCTTGTCCAGCGTCCTTTGGAACTTCTCTTCCTCTCTCCGCAGCTCTTCAATAATGAATGTGCGCCGATCATGCAATACCGGATAATCAGCTTGGAAAAGTTCAATGATTACTTTCGCAATTTCTTCGCACGCGTTCATCTTTGAGAGGTCCATGCCGAGCAATCGCAAATGCCGCAATGATCTGCGGATATACCTTCTCAGTACGTATCCCTGATCGACATTTGAAGGCGCTACTCCACGCTCATCTCCTAAAATAAATGTTGCCGCGCGCATATGATCCACAATAATCCTGAACGAACGGATGTTTTCTGGCGTGGGTTTGGTATTTGTGATCTCAGCCACTTTTGTCAGGATCTTTTTCAATTCCTCAATCTCGAAGATATTCGTTTTTCCCTGCAATACCATCGTGACGCGCTCAACACCAAGTCCCGTATCAACGTTTTTGTGAGCGAGCGGCTCATACTTCCCGCCATTCGTCTTATTGTACTGCATGAAGACGTCATTCCAGATTTCAACCCAGCGTGTATCCTTTGGATCGAACTTTTTCGGGGCGTGAATGTCATTGGGAGCCCAGTAGAACATCTCTGTGTCCGGGCCGCAGGGCCCTGTGCTCCCTGCCGGGCCCCACCAATTATCTGATTTGGCGAGATATGCAATTCTCTCTTTAGGAACTCCAACCTTGAGCCAGATCTTCGCTGCCTCTTCATCTCTCGGAGCATCCTGATCGCCAGCAAAGCATGTGACGGCAAGCCGCCCCGGTTCTAATCCCAGCCATTTTTTTGACGTGAGGAACTCCCAGCTCCATGCAATCGCGTCCTTTTTGAAATAATCCCCAAGAGACCAGTTCCCAAGCATCTCAAAGAACGTCGTATGCGTTTCATCACCCACTTCGTCAATATCCTGCGTCCTGATGCATTTCTGAACATTTACGAGGCGCTTTCCTAACGGATGTTTTTGCCCCATCAAAAAGGGAACTAAGGGATGCATGCCCGCAGTTGTAAACAAAACCGTTGGATCATGCTCCGGGATGAGTGGAGCACTAGGTATGACCGCATGGCCTTTCTCCTTGAAAAACGCGATATATGTGTCTATAAGCTGTTTGCGGTTCATATCAGGGAATGAATCATAACCCCTTTAAAACCTTTGCGAGGGTTTTTAAAGCGAAAAGTACTTTCATCTCCCATGATTGAGCTCAAGGGTGAGCATTGTCCATTATTATTCGACAAGTGGAGGCCTGAACAATTCACAGAGATCTCCGGTGGAGACTCTGGAGATCTGCGTCAATTCTACCACTTCCCGTTTGCCTGGGTTACGATTACGTCAGGAAACGTTTATTTTCCCATGCATTTCATTAATGCTACTCAAATGCCTAAACATTATCCTTACCCTATCGATGTGCTCTTCGAGCCGCAAATTCTGGAGATGTTTCACGATGCAAAAACATACATGGAAGCGGTTTTAAAAACGGCTGCAAGAATTCATCCGGAGTTGGCCGTCGTTGATATTGATAAGCAATCTTTCTTTGGGAGAAACACCGTATTCTTATTGAGCATGGATTATGCTAATAAACCAGATTTATTCAGAGATGTTTCGGCCAGAACGGCCTTTACCAATGAAGTATATACTTCTCTTCTCGAAATGCTTGCGCACGAGTTTACAGCTATTGAAGTCCACGATGAGCAGGGATATGTCCTTGGTTTTCCGCTAGGTGAATGCCGACGCGCAAAGCTTCCTTGTAATGTTGAGATTTGCACAGATGTGCATTCCAACAGCGAGATAAACTCGGGCAACCTTCATATGACGGTCACTTCAAACGAGCGCGCGACTCCTCAAAATCATGGGCAAGTGCTTGAGAGCATTATGCGTCACATCCGGGAGAATTTCGCCGATAGATTGCATAAATACAATGGTCTCCATGTATGCTTTAGCCAGAAGGGAAATGGCACTGACTGGATTATTGATCTCTCAAAGGTTAGGCCGGCAAAAAAACTTGAAGGAAGGCTTGCTCGGCAGCAGATTCCTGCTTAGTTTGAATTCTCAAGGAACCCCGCCTGCAAAAGGGTGGACTCCTATTAATTAAACTCAAGGCAATGGTTTTATGTCTCACTTGCTAAACACTTTCTCCAGAACATCGCTCGTGAACAGCACAATAGCTCTCGCCTGCGCTTCATTTGGGGAAAACGCACTCTGCTTTGTGTGCACGGAAGAAATCCTGACTTGGTTGATGAGATGAATCTGCTCAGACAATCCCGGATCTAGCGCAATGTTTTTCTCAGAGAGCTTCGCAACGAGTTTTCCCAATCCGATGCCCGGGCTCGTCTCTAAGAGGTCCTTTCCTGCAGACTCAAAGTATTTACGGTGCAGCGCAGTCTCAAGAATCCTCCCACAGAGAATGACCGCGCTCCGATAACATTGATGCTCCATGCACTTGTTGAGCTCATGAATATCCGCGAGCATGCCCTCCTTTATTTCAGGAGGAATGTTCTCGGGGATTTTGAAAACGCGCAGTGCATCCTGATTATCCTGAATCTCCGCAACAAGAGACGCAAGTTTTTCTGCAGTCGCAGCGAGGTTTTTCACATCATTACCGCCAGCATACAGCTCAAGCTCGTTTATGAGTTGCAGCGCCTGAGAAAGCCCCCTTCCCGAGACTTCCATTTTCAGTTTTTGTGACTTCTCAGCAAGGGTCTTGACATGTCTTGGAATCGCGCGCTGCAGTGTCTCAATCTTCGCCCGCTCGTAATCAAAAACGCCACCCGGGCTGGGCTTCACGCGCAAATCAACTTTCTTGGCGATAAGCGCCTTCACATCCTGATGAAGCGTATGCACTTCCCGCGCGAAGTCTGTGAGGAACATAAGCATCTCTGAATATCCGAAGTATTTATAGTTTGTGTTCGATAAATGTTTATAAAGGCATGGAAGACTTCAATGGGATGAAGCCATTTACGCGAGTGGAGACATGGGCCACGCCAGCATACGGGCTGCCCCAAGTAAACATGAATTTTTATCATGGCGACGTTCGGACGCTTGCCGTGAGGGCTGGCTACTACACTGAAGGGAAAATAGAGAGTCTTGAGGCTCCTGATGTCTGGATTAATGCGGACGCCCAGGAAGAGCATATCAGGCAACACCAAAGCATTGATGAAGTGATCGCGCTGTATGAACCAAGTCTTAGTCAGGAAATGATCGAGCAGTTAAGGCTTATGCTTCCGTATCTGCGCGATTGGGCTAAGCCACATCCGTCCTGGGTTATTAAGGATCCGTGGGGGAAGTCGGAACCAAAGCCTCCAGAAGGCTCCCGTTTCCCGCAATGGATTCGAGATAAATTGGGTGTAATAGGAGGAAAACCGCAGGATTCTATCCAACTTTAAAATACATTGAGTGATTTCTGCTGCTGCGCTTTCAACAGATTGCTTTCTTTCAGTATTTGTGTGATGTCATAATTGAACTTCCTGCGCGCGAGGCTCTCGGCATATTTCAGCATGAGTTCCTTTGACGCGAATATAATCGGCTTTAAACCCACAGACTTTCGAGTTGCCTCTCTCACGACCCACACACCCAATGGCGCGATATATTCATTTGTAATGAATCGCAATACAAGAATTCCGGCCTGCCGTTTTTGTCGTTGTAGCATCTCAAGAACAGCAAGCCTGCACGCATAATACCCTCCAGCCGTCTCTTCCACATACGTCGCCCTCCCAAAAACCGATTCATAATCTGTCGTCCACTGCCCGGGTTTTGGGGTGTACATTTCAAAGAGCTCATAGCTCCACGGCTGCGGAAAACAGAGGACGAGAAAATTATTCCCAAGATACCCTCCAAAATAAGCTGCGTACTCATGCTGTGCGTAATCTTTAATCTCTTCAATAATGCTCAGGCCCAGCGTGTCATCCGTCGCCGTGATCGACCAGCGCGTGGGCACGAGTTTTCTGTTCTTCCCTATGCCAAAATTCCCAATCGAGAGCGCTCGTGAAAGAAAGTTCTCATCAAATCCAGACTCGTACAGCGATACGAGCGCATCTTTCGCCTTCAAGTCCGTATCGCTCACAGCACGATCCACTTTCGTATGGATTTTCGGGTTTGAGGTAATATCCACATCTTTGAGCGAGGCGCTCTGTCCTAATGGTGCCGCGTGCGGATCTGTGTTCAGCTGGAATATGGGTTTCTGTTCAAGCTTCAATTCAACATCTACCGGCTGTGACGCCATTCCAATCTCCTGGGCAGCTTCAAGAAATCTCCCCGTGTCTTTAACGTGGGCAGAAAACCGAGAGTTAATCAGCGCGGTGCGAAGCTGCACCACGTCCGGAATACGGTAATTCTCCTGCGCCCAGAACCTTGGCGAATCATACTTCCAAACGTCCTCCCTAATCTCCCCCGGAGCGAGGATGCCTACGTTGACTTTTGGATACCCATACCTGCCAACGAATGGCGCAGGGCTCATGCCTGAGAATTCCTGCTTGCGCTCCATGTTGACAATCTTGAACAGCGCTTCTGCTTTCGCCAGCACTGGGCAGTTCATGTGCTGATGCCCTTCTTCATTGCAGATTATGCAGGTGATGCTCATGAAAGCTGTTTTTCGTAATGATACATGAGTGGTCGAGTGCCGATTGTACTGATGTCGACTGTGGCTCTTTTTAGATGATCGTCAATAAGCACATTAACGCTATACCAAGGATTGCTTTGTATTATGACTTGGAGCGTTATCCCGCGATGCAATACCCCCTCTACCTCTATCATCTCTTCTCTCCCATGGTCGCGCGCGTACGTGATTATATCCTCCCGTATCTTTTCATCCTTGTCGCCGTGAAAGATGCGATCGCAGAGGCTTCTGAGAGTATCCATCTCAAGAGGGAAGTAAGCAATCTATAAATAATTTCTCAGTCTGTAAGCATGAATGAGATCGCAGGGAGTCCTGGATAAGTTCCCCGCGCTTCCGTTTTTCTGTATATCTTGGGAAGGCTCTCGATCTTTGAAGCTTGCAAACCGGCCAGGATGCTCACGGCTGTAGGCGTCATCATTTCTCGATTATGCTGCGATGACTTCTGCCACACGAATCCCTGTTCTTTAAGAATGTGCTCCGTTGCGGGAGCCGGCACGGGAAACGTCCCGTGAGAAAATGTCACGGTTCCATTGCCCACATTAAGATATCCAAGATACAAGACTTCCGTAATGCCCATCTCCTCCAGTCCGGATATGACCCCCATCGTATCTATGAGTATATCCTGCGCTTCATGCAGAACGGCTTCGCCGTGGCTTTTCAGGAGAGGATGATGCGCGTGCACATATCGCTCCGCATTGCACAGCACGGTGAGAATCGCTCTCGCTTTTTCCTGGTAGAGCGGCGAATGCCCTTGGAGCGCGCTTGTTAATAGCCTAAATGCCTCATGTTCGTGCAAGTGCGGGTCATTTTTCGTCAATTGGATGCTCATCCTCCAGACAGTGTCTTCGCGCATAGCGTCAACAGTCGCTTTTCCTAAAAGTCCCGCAGCCCTGCGCATGGATGGCACGACGGATGTCGCTCCTAATCCTATTAATCCAGCGCAGAAAATATCGCCTGCAAGCCCGTTCCGCGTATCAATAATAAGCTTCATTTAAGAGCCGACGGACCGGAAATATAATAAAATTTCGAAAATGATGAGCAAAACAATCATGAGCTCCAGCATGATGTTATAATCCTCGGAGATTTTCGCGGAGACCATGTTGTAAATGTCCTCAATGATGGCAAGGCGTTTTTCAATGGAAGTTCTCCATTTGTCGAGATATAATTTCTGGCTGATGAGACCGTACAGTTTGCCCGTGTACCAATCCCCAAATAATCTGAGGCTTTTGTCAATTGCCTCAAGGTCTCCATAACGTTCCGTTCTGATCTGGATGATGCGGTTGAGGAGCTGCTTTGACCGCATAAACCGCCGAATGCCGCGGATATCCACGAATCCGCTCACTTCTTCAACTTCCTGCGCGATTTGCCCGTCCAGAATTCTTAGGTTTAACAATTGAATATTCGCGATTTCAATGATTGCCTTGCTTTCCGTGTAATTGCCCTCTTTATCAAGGATGAATGCGCCGTCCCAGTCCACAACGACGAGATCCTCGTTCGTATACCTGATCTGGTTTTTCATGATCTCCAGGATCTCGTGCTCCGTAAATGTGTATGGCTCATTTTTCATGAGCGAGACCATTTTTTCCCTGTTCTCTTTCAGGAACGCATCCACGCTCTTAAAGTCCTTAATGCAGAAGAACATGTATTCTTCGATGGCGTCAGCGGGGTCATACGTTTTCGCGATCTTGATGCACTCATCATCGAGCTCGTCGCGCAGCTTCGATACAAATCCCAAGTCAAATTCTGTGTCTTCAACACGCGCTTCAATAACGATATTCTTGTCTGAGAATGACTTAACCTTGAACTCAACGTCACTTCCAGAGATTTGTTTGGTTACCTTCTGCAGCAGGTCATATTTGGGAAAATACTCCTCATAGTTCGGAGCGCGTTTTTTTGGGACTACAGTCTCATCTTTTCTCCGTCTCTTCTTCTCAATCGCCTTCGTGTATGCGATCGTGTACGTATAGATGAGTGTTCCGCGCATAACCATTTGAAAGGCTCCGCTCTTAATATAGTTTGCGGAGTATATATATCATGAATAATACGGCGTATTACCCTTGAAAAGCTATGTATTGAGCGTAACTCACCGGCGCATTTATATACCCCCCAACCCACATAATGTGCAGAGGTGACCCTATGAAACTCCTGAAGAAAGTTGAAAAAGCCGCTAAGAAGATGAGATGGTACGATGTGTCTTTATTGAAACTGTGCGTGTTTTTCACGACGTTGTTTCTTGTAACTGCCTGGCCTGGATTCAGAAACGTAGTGTTCGGAATCCCATGGTACGCGTATTTAATACTCGCGGTTATTTGTGCGATTCCATTGGTGAAGAAAATATACTCCTGATCTTACAGGAGATTTCCTTCCTTGACAGTATGCCAATCAATTTTTTTTCTTGATGAATTCCATTCGCTGAGGAGGATTGATGTGTTAATAATTGCGATGTGGGTATATGCCTGAGGAAAGTTGCCCAAAAGTCTCTTGTTTTTAAGAGAAATATCCTCCGAATACAGCCCAAGATGATTGCCATACTTCATTAGCTGGGCATATATCTCGCGGGAAGCGCTTTGCTCACCAATCAAGTAGAGCGCCTGCACGAGCCAAAATGAGCATATCGTGAAGATACTCTTTGACTTGCCAAAGTCATCCGCGATAGAATACCTCTGCATGAGCCCTTTGTTGCTGAGATTGTTGTACAGCGCTTTTATTGTATTGCGCAGCCTTGGCGCCGTTGGCTCAAGAAATCCATAGTAGGGTATAAGCAGGAGCGCGGCGTCATACCCTCTTTTTCCGTAGGCGATAGTAAAGGACCTAGACTTCTCGTCGTATCCGTGCTCAAGAATATCTTGTTTTATCGCATCCCTGAGGGGGAGCCATTGATGGACAAGGTCATCCTTATGGCAGTGCTGAGCGATCTGTATCGCCCGGTCCACCCCTACCCAGCACATGAGTTTTGAAAATGTATAATGGTCCAGCATGCTCCGGAACTCCCAAATGCTACTATCCTGTCTTTTCCACTTGTACTTGATTTGATTGACAAGATATTGAAGAAAGCGCAGATAGCGTTTGGTGATTTTTTTTTCAAACTCATAATAGACGAAATAGAGGTAGAGAATGTCTATAAGCTCTCCAAAGATATCTGTCTGATCCTGCAATGCCGCCGCATTCCCGATTCGAACAGGCTTTGAGTTGCGAAATCCGGATAAATGGGGCAGAATCCGCTCAGGGATTTCTGTGCTGCCATGGACAGTGTAGAGCACATGGACAAAGTCCTCGCGCATCGCATTGCTGATTAGAAAATTGATGAGCTTTTTGGCTTCGTGCTTCCTGCCAATTTTGACGAGCGCATCTACACACTGCGTTGCGTCCCGTATCCAGCAATACCTGTAATCCCATGTGCGTTCCGTTCCCAATTCCTCGGGGATAGACGTTGTGGGGGCAGCGATGATCGCTCCAGTTTCGCTGTATTGCATGAGCTTGAGCGTTAACGCGGAGCGAATGATAGTGTCTCTGTTCTGCTCAGGCAGGATCAAGCTGTTCACCCAGCGCTGCCAGTACACTCGCGTTGCCCTGAGCAACTGCATACATCGCGCCAACGTCACAGGAGATTCAGACTCCCCAAGATAAAGGAATGATTTTTTCGTGAGCGGAATCTTTGACCGAGCTAGAATAAATCCAAGTGCGAGATTGCTATGCAACATCAGCGTGACAGATTTGTGCTGAGCCGCAATAGCGCCGTCTTGGATCTGAAGCGCACAATCTCCCTGGGCATAATCCGGTTTCGGATCAAAAACTACATTGATTTTAGGAATTCCCCTTAATGGATCAAGAATACGAACGAGCGCGTTTTGCTTGTAGACCTTCTTGGTGAGCTTTTTATAGCGCGGCATGAAATCAAGAATCCTAAAGCTATATGCTTTGCACGTGAATGTTGTTTCGAGGATGTTTGTGTTAGGAAGATACTTCTGCTCAACTTTGCATCTTCTGTCAGGAAGCACATTCATGCATCCTCCAATCTGCGCATCAAGAATCTTGCCAAATATGCTCGGGCTATTAAAATCAGGATAGCACATCCAGTCCACGGATCCGTTTTTGCTTATGAGCGCACAGGTTTTGCAGTTTCCGACAATGCCATAGTCGAGCATATCCTAAGATAGGCAAGGTGTTATTTATAAGTTCTGGAAGAAAACGTTAATGACACACCTTCAACCCTTTCTTCGCCAAGTACTGCTGATGATACTCTTCCGCACGGTAAAACGGTGCTTCGGGCATAATTCCTGTGGCAATAGGTTTTGAAATCGTTTTCTGTATATTCGCTTTGACTTTTTCAGCAATCTTCTTCTGTTCTGTTGAATGATAAAAGATGGCGGAGCGATACTGCGTTCCATGATCCGGCCCTTGCCTGTTCACCTGCGTTGGATCGTGCATCTTGAAAAAATGCATTACAAGCGTCTCATATGTTATTTCTTTTGGATTAAATGTCACTTCAACTGCTTCCACATGCCCTGTTGTGTCTGTGCAGACATCTTTATAGGACGGATCCTTCAATTTTCCTCCCGTGTATCCCGCCTGAGTTGCAATGACTCCTTTCAACTGCCTGAAGGATTCCTCTACTCCCCAGAAGCAGCCCGCGGCGAACGTCGCTTTTTCGAGTTTTTTTGTTTCGGTCATGTTACTCTTGGGCCTTAGCCTCCTTAAATATATTATCCCAAATTAAGCCGGAATTTAGGAAACACATAAATACTGCCATTTTTTGCTGTTTAATAATGCCTGCCAAAGAAATCTCTCTCGACAACGCCAAACAAGACAAACTCCTCTACTTCGTCGCGAATGTCGTCGTATATCGCGAAAGCGACGGCCGTTGTTTAATCCTTAAAAGAGACCCGCGCGAGAAAGTCCATCCGGGAAAATATGCAGTCCCGGGAGGAAAGCTCGAATGGTCGAATCTTGATCTCAGAAAACCGACGCGCATGAACGGAGAAGTGTTTGACTTTGAAGACGCGGTCGAAGGTTTATTGGCAAGGGAAGTGCACGAGGAAGCAGGCATAACAATTCATCCTGAATTGCAGTATATCAACAGCATCGCGTTTGTGAGACCTGACGGCATCCCCGTCATCATGGTCAAATTTGCCGCGAAGTACAAATCCGGAGCGGTCGTCTTGGAAGAAGGCGGTTTTACAGATCATGCATGGGTGAATGCGGAAGAAGTCAAGAAGTTTGACTGCATTCTTGGCGTGAAGGAAGAGATTAGAAAGACGATCGAACTCTTATCAGGAGCTAGGTCCACACTCTAGATCCGTGTGCCGTAAATCCGAGTCGACCACTATCAACGCTTGCTAGACCATTCATGATATCCGCAGCATCCTTGTATGTCTGTTTTGCTTTTTTAATCTGCATTTGGATCTGAGGTTGGCCTAATACACTCTCAAGCGCCCCTGTGACCTCCTCAGGAGTGATATACCTGTGCTGCCCTAAAATTCTTTTTACATATGTTCGATCCTTATCGGAGAGTTCTTCGTTGCGAGATCGCCTTCGGAGTGTGCTCTCAAGGCGCCGTAGTCGATTATGATCGCCCTGAGTGATTTCGCTCATGAATTTGAAGTGCACTTCATCGGCTATCTTGCCGAGCACATCTCCCGGCGCATATTCGAGGCGCTCCGCCCACTGAATATATTGATCCGGTGTTACATCGGGTGAAAGAGGCATGCCCCTCTCTAAAAACATTTGCAGCAGGTCAGCGCGCTCCTGGAGCGCGAGCTGCCCAACAATATCTACAAACTTGAATCTTCTCAGGATAGCTTCAGGTATTTGTTTTGGAATGTTTGTCATTGCAATCATAAATACTCCTTCATAGCCAACAACCCCGTCCATCATTGCCTGGATTTCACCTTCCATCCGGGGACCATCATACGCTGCATGCACTCCTTCACCATACCTAAAGAGCCTGTCAAACTCATCCATAATAAGAGCGACAGGTTTTGTGGCTCGGCTTTGCTTGCGCAATTCGGCAGCCGCTTCCCATAATCGCTTTACGTTTTTAACTGATTCATGCATATATGCTGTGAGAAGATCTGAAGAACTCACATTTACACCGATCACGCGGTCATCTGCTCCGACCGCACGAGCGAACTCTGTTTTGCCACATCCATAAGGCCCAATGAGCAGGATATTGCTTTTGACATCACCTCTTGGAGCGGAGAGCTGCATGACATGTGCGTGGGATGCAACATGAATAACTTCAAGTACATGCTGTTTTGCTCTATCAAAGCTGGCTCCTCGTACGTCCTCATATTTTATTTTCGGCGCTGGCGCCCGTTCAAGCTCTAATCTTCCGATTCCACCCGTTTGGCAGATATAAAATTCATTATCTCCAGCGATATCTCTTTGAAGCGCGCGATCCCGTCCTGTTTTCACGATATCATCAAGGGCTTCCTTGAGATCGATTGCCTTCCTTACTGCCGCTGTGGCGCGCGCCTCCGTTTGAGGGTCCTGCGCGTCCATCCGCGCCAATTCATGTAACGTCCCATATATGTGATCAAACAATTTCATTCGCGTTGCAGCGTAATCTTTTTCCAGCCTTGTCTTCGGTGTTGTTATCTCAGGAGAAGGAACTATTGCCATGTAATTCATCCGCTGGAGCTTTTTCACAACTGGCTTTGGATCTGCCAGTGGTCTTTCGAGTTCAGGTCCGTGCGCTCGAATTGTTCTGATAACAGAATGACTCGATGTTATTCTTATAACTTCCTTGAGCCGTTCATCAATGGTCTTATAGTGCTCATATAAATCAGTTATGATAGAACTAAACTGACTGAGGAAGGTGTTAGGATTGTCCAGATACGTCATATACGCGGTGTGGGATAAACGGATGAGCAGGTTCGCGGCGTTCTCTATAGCCCCTTCATCGATGTGCCTAAGTGTTTTTTTCCGTGCCCTGCCATTGGAACCCTCAGGCACAACATATCTGAAGGGAACAGGCAATACCCTGACAATGTCTGTAAGCGTTTCTGTGAGTATGCAGTTATCTTCAAAAAGCGCAAGGTCAGGTCCAAATGTCTTCTGCCGTTTCGGATGCTCGCCAAAAATCCTTTTGAACAGTTCATCGCGCGTGAACTCCTCTTCATCTTGGCCATCATCGACGGAATATTTTTTCCGCAATTTTTTGAAGTCCTTCGACAAAAGTTCATAGGTTTTGATAAGGAATTCCTCGAAACCTAATGAGGTCTGGGCAAATTCCTCAACGCATGATTCGATGATTCGCGGCATTGTTTGAGCTGCCATTTTTACATCATGCAGTGTAGGATTTTGAGCCGTAAGAACTCTGCGGACAACATGATCATACAATTCCTGTATCATCCCGAGATTATTGACAGAATATTGCAATCGGTTATGGATTGCACCAAGAATGCCATCCGCAAAATGAATAGAATGGATATCATCAATATCTGCGAGGTTAGCCAAGATCGTTCCCCTATAAGGATTGAGCGCACTATTTGCTCGACGCTCTATGCGCTGCAACCGGGGTAGCTCTGTGTGGATAACTCCTATGAGCGCTTCCAGACTCTGACCTATTTCTGAAAACTGCGCAATAAACTCCTGAACATGTTCTTGAGCGAGGGCTGCATTCTCAGCTTCCATAAGCTCCCGGGCTCGTCTCAGCAACTCTGGACCAAATATCTCAGGTATTCCTCCCGGCAATTCATCAGGCATGGAATCTGTAAACTCGAGTCGATTTATAAAGCTTTACTTTGGAGTGACGACAAGCCTTTGATAAGGTATTACGTGGAAATATCACATACCGCGCGATAGACTTTCCCAATAATTAACGTTACCAATTTATTTCAATGCCCCCGCCGGGATTTGAACCCGGGTCAAAGCCTCTCTCCGACTGGGGGCTTGACCGAAGGTCAACCCCCGGATTTTTGGTTAAGCCATCGGAAATCGAAGATTTCCGGGGACCCAAAAACCATCAAAGGTTTTTGAGGTCTTTTTGGCTTGCCCAAAAAGATTACGAGAGGGCTTTATGATTGCTGCCGTTGGAAAATGCAATTTCCCAATGCCGGACTACACTACAGGGGCATTCTTGAATTTGATTATGCCGTTCTTTTTAAAGGTGATTGATATCCTGGATCGAGGCGCTCTATCTCAGCATCCACATGCCTGCCGCTTGGAGCATGTGCTTCAATAATGATAGTGTGAAGGTCAACCTCTGTTTTCAGATGCGATGGCAGCATATGCGCCTGCACGGGGTGTGTTTCTGTGAAAAATGGAAACATACCCTCAACGAGCCGGGAGCTTGAAAATATGCCTCCCGTTATATAATCCAGCCCGGTTCTTGACGTCGCGACGACAAACCGCGGTTTTCCATTATAATCCTGAACCGTGTATGCTGCAATTGGCGCGTGCATGGCTCTCATATACGCTTCAAATGCGGATGTTGCATGGTCTGTTGCGATGGGCATTTCATCCTTCGTGGTTGAGATTCCTTTTTAAAGTTAATGATTGCATATCCGTGTCTGCCGTATTATAAGGAACTTAATGCAAATCCGGATGGACTATTATTGCATCATGTTTTTTAAATAAACTGTGTCCAACAATTTCCTGCAGTATGCGATGACTGTAGAGCATTTGTCTTAAGTCGGGATGGGTCTCAAAATCGTAACAAACAGGCACGGGATCCAAAGGCCGTAAAATATCCAGCAAGCGATCATCCTGGTCCATATTTAATATTGCGCCGGGGGCTACATGGTCGATGACCATGAGTTTTCCGATCGCTTCATTTTTTACAGGATCAACGCTGTCTCTTCCAAGATTGATGACATGTGCGTGATGACTAAAATAGAGCAGATGGGATCTCTCAAAGTAGGACCTTACCTGTCCTTCATCCTTATGATCAAATGTTTCCGTGGGAATGTGAAGCTCGTACGCTTTTCTTAAGAGTGCATATACCTTGTCGATCCAAGGTCCGTACTTATATGGTACTTTACTTTCTTCAGAATCATCCCCGGGTCGGAAGAGCCCACGAAGTCTCCCGAGTTCCTCAATTTTTCTCACTTCCTCATCGGATTTTTCGAAATCGAGAGGTGCGATTTCAACTGGTTCTGACTCGATTACGCAGGCGTCAAGCCCATGGGCCCTGCGATAAAAATAGGGTATGTCACCAAAAACCCCTCCGTCGCCAGTTCTTAAATAATGGTCTACGACGGACTGAGCATCCTTGCCAATGTCAAGAAGCAATGTGAAGCCGGTGAGCTTTGGCAGAAGTTCATCCAAGATATAGTCAAATGCTGAATCTTTAAGGGCATCGCAGAGTCCAACAAGGGGAAACCTGCTCCAGGCGCGTTGAATAACTGTAGCTGGATCCTCCTTGTATGCCGCGGCAAGCGCGCGGAATTTTTCTCTATCGAATGCAAAGGAAGTTTTTTGTATCCTTCGCTCCAATGATTGTTGTACTAATCTCCAGAGGGGGTCATCATCTGCCATCATAAGTGCAATGCTCACGCGATATATAATCGTTTATGCGATGCAGAGCGCAATAACAATTCCAAGGGCTGTGGTGACCTGGAAATATGAATGCCGGAGGGGTGATTTGAACTCCCGACCTCGTGATTATGAGTCACGCGCTCTAGATTTCCCGATTGGGGGCTTGACCAAGGGTCAACCCCCGGATTTTTGGTTGAGCTTTTTTGCTCGCCAAAAAAGATCACCAGGCTGAGCTACTCCGGCGCGATCCTTTACAGATTGTGAGTGCTTTTATAAAGGTTTTTATAGGGTAACGAGGATCGAAAACACAATTGTAGTAACTATGCAGTAGTATCTAAAAGGAAAGGTTTATATAGGGGTCGTAAATGCTTGAACGTATGGCTAAATCTCGTCACAAATCACCTAAATGTGAAGGGAGATTCTCAGAGCTCCGCACAGCACTTTTTCAAGTTGCTGATGATGTCAAAGACTTTGAAGAGGATCCACTCTGGTCTGTAAGAAATCGTCGTGGGCTTGAGAAATTCAGGGAAATCATGGAAGCCGGAGATTATCTTCCTCCATCTCAGTACGACCGCAGAGACCCATATTTTGGCAATATGCGCGACACTTTGCGGGGAGACCCCTTAGTGGGAAATCAAGCTAACCACGCATTAAGCCTCACACCGTTAATTTTTGAAGCACTTCGTAGCAGCCTGAAAATGGATGTAGAGCGTGCGAGGAGCATGGTCCAGGAGATCGATGTGGGTACACTTGAGCTTGAGCTTGGAATTCTTGAAGCTTCGGAAATTACACGAGCAAATTTAGATCTTCTCAGTCGACTCAACGCTGGAGAGTTGAGGGATATTCTCGGCATGATTGCCGAAAGGGACTGGACGATTACTGCGAACTCGGTCGAGACCGCTGTTATCGATGACTATGCACAGTTGTATGTAACTCATCCAAAATTATTGGATGCACTACGCCTTTTTCATAAGGGAGTGTATCGCCTGGATAAAGAGCTGGGTATTGACATGGCCAATGTCGTGTTGCCAAGGACGGTTCCGCTTCCAAACGATCATAAGGACAGAAAAAACGGTACTCATTTGTGTGATCTCAAGGGATATGTACTCCGCGCTGAATTCGGTCCAGGCATGAACACGGAAGGCACATTGGTAGCCTCAGCGCCATACAGGATTGAGGTGTATAAGGAAGATCGAGAAGCCAGTGGGCATGGTAATTATATCCCCGTTTTTGGAATGAGTTTTTTCATCAGGCATCCTGACATTATGGTGGTTGCTCAAATTCAAGATATCCGCGGGGCCAGAGTGCCGGAATGCACAACGCTTGGCTTGGCAGCACTCACGATCGCTGAGAGACTTGGAAGTGTTATGGGATTTAAGCAAATCGAGACATATAGCCGCCACAATCATCCTTTGCTTTTGTTGTATCCTGGAGATGAAGAGAGAATGCATCCCATTATTAAAATGAATTTTGAGGAACCAGCCCATATTTTAAAATGGGAGCCTCTTCAGGAAAGAGAAAAGGGACCAATTCTAGGTTATAGGAAGCGTTTGTAACCAGCTTTTTCCGCCGTTACCTTTAAAAACCGGACAATACCCCACAGGGTTATGGCCATAAATACTCAGGCAGCGGAGCTCAATCAAGTCTTGGAGCACGATAATCCAGCAGTCCTGAGACTTTTATCAGACAGGGGTAAGGCGATTTACTTTCCCAAGGAAGGGATAGTAGCACAAAGCGCGGAAGCCAAAGGAAAACGCATTAACGCGACCGCAGGCATCGCGGTTGAGGATGACGGAAGCCCCATGCGCTTGAAGCCGATCGCCGAAAAAGTCCTTCTGGATCCTAAAGACGTTTTTACATACGCCTCCAGCTTTGGAAAGCAGGAGCTCAGAGAAGCCTGGCAGCAGCATGTCAAGGATGAAAATCCGAGTGTTACGGAAAGGATGAGCATGCCCGTTGCAACGGGAGCGTTAACGCATGGCCTCAGTGTGGCAGGCTATCTGTTTGTAAACCCTGGAGATCGCATTTACGTCTGCGATAAATTCTGGGGAAACTACAGGCTGATCTTTGAGGCAACGTATGGCGCGCAGCTCGAAACATATAATACATTTGCGGAAGGGCATCTTGACATCGAGAGTTTGCGTGAAAAACTGAAGAGGCCCGGGAAAAAAATACTGCTGCTGAATTTTCCAAACAATCCGGCAGGGTACTCACCAACCATTGACGAGGCGGACAGTATCTTAGATGCTGTTCGTGAATCCGCCGATGAGGGCAATGACATCGCTGTACTCGTTGATGATGCCTACTTCGGACTGACGTATGAGCCGGGAATCTTACGGGAGAGTCTCTTTGGAAGGCTGGCACGTCTGCACAAGAATGTTATTGCCGTGAAAATTGATGGTCCGACAAAAGAGGCGTATGTCTGGGGACTGCGTGTCGGTTTTCTGACATTTTCGTATCAAGGCATCAGTGAGGATGCCTGCAAAGCATTGGAGGCTAAAACGGCCGGGGCAGTCAGAGGCACTGTATCCAATGTAGCCCATCTTTCCCAAAGCCTCGTCCTTCATGCGCTTCGCTCGGCTGAGTATGCCACTGAAAAAAAGAGGACATACGCGATCCTCAAGGCAAGATACGATGAGGTGAAGCGGGTATTGTCTGATCCAAGATTTGCAGATGAGTTTACGGCCTTACCGTTTAATGCAGGATACTTTATGTGCGTGCAGCTCAGTCATGCCGACGCGGAAACAGTAAGAAAAACGCTGCTGGCTCGATATGACACGGGCGTCATCTCACAGAAAAACCTTTTAAGAATTGCTTTCAGCAGCGTGAAAAAAACCGATATTCAGGAGCTCTTTGACAATATATATCGCGCCTGCAACGAGGTTCATCATGGAAGTAATTGAGCGAAAAAAGCTTGAGGCATTGGGAAATCCACATGTACTTGAGGTCGTTGATACGTATGTGAACCTCTGTAAGCCCGCAAATGTGAGGGTGCTTACGGATTCGAATGATGACCTTGAGTATGTGCGGAAGCGCGCCCTTCAGCTCGGCGAGGAAAAACCACTTGCGCTCAAAGGCCACACCGTCCATTTTGATAGCATCCACGATCAGGGAAGGGATTCAAAAAACACTCGTGTCCTATTGCCCAAGGGTAAGATCATGAGCAAGAGCATTCTCACTGTCGACAAAGAGGAAGGTTTAGGGGAAATCATGCAGCTTCTCGACGGTATCATGGCGGGGAGAGAAATGCTCATTTCGTTCTTCTGCCTTGGCCCCGAGCATTCAAAATTCTCCATTCCCGCCCTGCAAATCACAGACTCCGCATACGTTACCCACAGTGAAAGCATTCTGTACAGGCCCGGGTATGATCAATTCAAGCGCTTGAAAGGATCTAAGGAGTTTTTTCACTTCATCCATGCGTCTGGAGAGCTTGATGATCGCGGAAACTCAAAAAACATTGATAAGCGTCGCATTTACATCGACCTCGAGGAGGAAAGGGTCTTCACGATTAACAATCAATATGCTGGAAACAGCGTAGGGCTGAAAAAGCTTGCGCTAAGACTCGCTATCAGCAAGGCGAACAGGGAAGATTGGCTCTGTGAGCATATGTTTCTCATGGGTGTGCACAATAAAAAACGAGTTACATACTTTACAGGAGCGTTTCCGAGTGCATGCGGAAAAACAAGCACCGCAATGGTTCCCGGGCAAACAATCATCGGGGATGATATCGCGTATTTGCGACCCGGAGAGAACGGCATTGCATACGGTGTAAATGTTGAGCAGGGTATTTTTGGAATCGCTCAGGATGTTAATCCCGTTGATGATCCCGTTATCCATAAAGCATTGACAACACCGCGAGAATTAATTTTTTCGAACGTGCTCGTCGTCGATGGAAAACCACACTGGCTCGGCATGGGTCAGGAACTTCCCGAAAAAGGCGAGAACTACAGTGGTGAATGGCATAAAGGAAAACTCGGGTCTGATGGGAAAGAGATCCTGCCTGCGCACAAAAACGCCAGGTATACGATGCGCATTAAGGAATTGGATAATGCAGACCCTCATCTGAACGATCCGAAAGGAGTTCCCGTGAGCGGCATGATCTACGGCGGGCGTGATTCTGACACTTCTCCTCCGGTCATAGAGAGTCTGAGCTGGAACCACGGCGTTTTTATGGCGGCTGCTCTTGAATCCGAAGTCGGTTTTGCCAAGCTCGCGGGTGAGGGAGACCGCATGCATGATCCTATGGCGAATATGGATTTTCTTGTCGTTCCCCTCGGGATTTATATTAAAAATCATCTGGCGTTTGGCGAGCGGCTGGACAAACCGCCCAGAATCTTCGCGACGAATTACTTTCTAAAACGTGATGGAAAATTCGTGAACGCAAAAACGGACAAAAAAATCTGGTTATTGTGGATGGAGGGAAGGATTCATGGCGAGTATGACGCGATTGAAACCCCGATTGGATTCATACCCATGTATGACGACTTAAAAAAACTCTTCAAGGATGTATTCAATAAGGAATTCACGAAGGAAGAATATGATTACGCGTTTTCAATCAGGATCGCGAAGATTCTTGAGGGGCTTAAAAGGATTGAAAAAATCTATGCGGATGAGCACGATATCCCTGAGCTCTTCTACCAGCACATGCGGCAGCAAAGGCAGCGTCTCATGGAAGCACAAAAGAAGCATGGTGACGTTATTAGTCCGTTCAAACTGTGCTAACGTCAAAACTTAAGAAGCCTTTAACTCTCAATCATTTCTATCTCTATGTTCAGATTTTCAGGAATAGGTACTCTCATTACCAAGCGCAGGGCTCGTTCATCAATGCCCAGATCAATTAATCTCTTATGAACTCTCATCTCAAAGCGTTCCCATGTGGCTTTTCCTTCTCCGCAGGGAGATCTTCTCGTCGTCACTTTAAGGCGCTTCGTAGGGAGAGGAATAGGTCCCCTCATCTCGACACCGGTCTTCTCCGCAATGTCCTTGATATAAGAACAAACTTCATTAACCTTGTCAATGT
Organism: uncultured Methanosarcinales archaeon; assembly: GCA_964533475.1. Taxonomy (GTDB): domain Archaea; phylum Nanobdellota; class Nanobdellia; order Woesearchaeales; family JAGVYU01; genus JAGVYU01. The sequence continues at coordinate 3,473 of CAZHJH010000002.1, read as the reverse complement.
CAGTACTTGCTATTTTGATTCGTGCTTTGGGCATTGTTAACCAGTGTGCTTCATGATAAAGCCAAGCTCACCATGATCCCAATAAAGGGATTTACAGTTGCTTCTTGACGAGGTCTATGCACATGCCGGCTGCGACCGTGCTTCCAGAGTCACGGACAGCAAACCTGGACATTTGTGGAATATCCTTCTGCGTCTCTAAGCTCAGTGGCTGTGTTGGCTTTACCTTGATGATTGCAGCGTCTCCGTTCTTGATGAAGTCGGGATGTTCCTTGATGACTTCACCCGTTGCGGGGTTCATCTGCTTGACTATTTCCATAATCTGACATGCGACCTGTGCCGTGTGGATGTGGAATACAGGTGTGTATCCAACCGTAACGACCGTAGGATGGTTTAAAATGACAACCTGGCATGTGAACTCTGTTGCGACTGTTGGAGGAGCGTCCGCTGGTCCAACGACGTCTCCGCGTGCGATATCCTTCTTTCCGAATCCGCGGACGTTGAATCCTATGTTGTCTCCAGGCTCAGCTTCCTGCATCTGTTCATGGTGCATTTCTATGCTTTTGAGCTCTCCTGGGACTCCTTTACCCTCTCTTCCCGGAACCGCGATAACCTTCATTCCCACTTTGGCAATGCCAGTCTCAACTCTTCCAACAGGAACAACTCCGATTCCCGTAATGTTATAGACATCCTGAATCGGCAGTCTCAATGGTAAATTTGTTGGTTTTTCAGGCTCTTTTAGACCGTTAATCGTTTCAAGAAGCGATCCTCCTTTGTACCAAGGGAACTTGTCTGACTTCTTCGCTACGTTGTCTCCCAGCAATGATGCAAGCGGTACGAATGGCACGTTCTCTGCCTTGTAGCCTACGCTTTTCAAGAGCTTCGTAACATCTTCTTTCACTTGGTTAAACACTTTCTCGTCATAGCCCTTCATGTCCATCTTGTTCACAGCTACGATGAGCTGATTGACTCCAAGCGTTCTGGCAAGGAAAACATGCTCCTTTGTCTGCGCCATGACGCCGTCATTCGCGGCAACGACGAGAACTCCCGCATCAGCCTGCGACGCTCCCGTGATCATATTCTTAATAAAGTCCTTGTGCCCGGGCGCGTCAATAATTGTGAAATAGTACTTGTCCGTCTCAAAGCGCTTGTGGCTGAGGTCAATCGTGACTCCACGCTCGCGCTCTTCCTTTAAGTTATCCATGATGAACGCGAACTCAAATCCAGCCTTTCCGAGCTCCTGTGCCTTCTCCTTGAGCTTGCGCATCGTCTGCTCGTCAATATTGCCAGAATCGTAGAGTAATCTGCCGACAGTCGTTGATTTACCGTGGTCAACGTGTCCGATGAATACAAGGTTTATGTGTGGTTTTGTTTTAGCCATGTTTATTCTCACCCTTGGAGTGTAATTCCACTATGAAGGAATCAAGAGGGGTTTATAAAGGTTTTGGGCAGGTTATTCTCAAGCGAAGGGGGTTTATAAAGAAACTAAGGTTGGGGAGGACTTGGCGATTGTGAACTATTGGAAACTTGATATTATTTGCTCACGGCAGCCCCATCAAATTGTTTTAAAAGCGATTGAATGCAGGAATCATTAAGCCAATAGACTTCCCGTCCGCGATCATAGTATGTGGTATACACAAC
>CAZHJH010000002.1:0-1825 GCA_964533475.1 uncultured Methanosarcinales archaeon | reverse complement strand
CAATTTCTCCGTCAGTTACTTCAATAATACGTCTTAGTTTTGAATCTGATTGATTGATACACACACTTAATCCCGGATCTCCTTTAGGACAGGGTGTTAGGATACGGCTGTCATAATCCTTTGGAGAGTATGTGGGTAGCCAATGGTCCACCAAAGAATTGAATAAAGAAAGCTGCGCGTCAAGCGTATCCGGAGCTGCTGGGCGAACCCGATTATCATCAGTAAGATTAAAGAGAACAGTGCGGGGTGATAATTTTTCACAGTGCGATACGCACCATTGTGCTTTGTACAAGGGACGATTTGTATTGGTGGGAATCACTTCCACACAAAGTGTTCTACCATAACCTTCAAATGAGCTCTTGGCATGCTCGATGTCATGAATGCTTACAATCGCATCTGTCGGATCTTGAATGCTGCTGGGTGATGATCGGTGAAGAAGGCCTGCTAGCGTTAAAGAAAGTTTATTTTTTTGTAGCGGTGCACTCTTAGATATTGCTTCGCCGATTATTGTCGCAATGTGTATATCATTATTGGGCCTAAAAAATCTAACACCATTCAGATACTTGGGTTGTGTTTTCATTTTTCTCACCTTTCGTTACTCTTAAGTGATTGCCAACATATTTATATTTGTTTGTTGTCTGAAATAGTCAACATGAAGCACACTCATACTGAAGCGCTAAGGGGGATCGGGTTTTCAGAGAGCGAAATTAACATATACCTCGCGCTGCTCAAGAAAGGTGAAGCAAAGGCGCACGATATTGCGAAGCAGACAGGCATCCCCCGGACCACGATCTATGGTTTACTGAATGGCATGATCGCAAAGGGGATTGCCTCATCAATTGTGAAAGAGCAGGCAACGTATTTTCAAGCTGTTGATCCTCAGGTAATCATAAGGTCATGGGATGAAAAAAGGAAGCAGTTTCAGGACATTGTCCCTGAGCTTTTGGCGATTGCAACGTCTATGGGAGAGCCTGCAAGCGTCGTTAAATATGAAGGTGTCCAGGGCATTAAAAGCATCCTTCAGGACATGCTGCGGGAAGAGAAACCCATAGACCATTATGGAGACCTTGCTTCTCTCATGAACGTTCTGCCCTACGCGTTTCCCAGTTATATTAAGGAACGGGTCAAAAGAAAAATTCCGATCCGAGTCATCTGTAAAGAAGAGAAAGAGCATGGTTCTCTCTTGCAAAACTCAAAGAAAGAGTTCCGTGAGCTCCGGTTTGTGCCACAAGCGTATGGGTTTACTTCAAATATCTTCATCTACGCAGAGAAGGTGGCAATCATGAACATTAAGCACGAGCCCTTTACCGGAATTGTTATCACAAACAAAGATTTTGTAAACACCCAAGAGAATTTCTTTGCGTTGCTGTGGAATAAACTAAAGACCCAGTAAATGAAAGGTACATGACATTAGGAATCCTCTTAACTTCTTTTTCTTCTCTATAGAAAAAGATCATCTCCACAATATTCTTTGGGCGGCGTGGGCGGGACTTTCACTGTCCACCCGGATTCAGTTTTGAACCCGCATGAGACGTGGGTCGTCTCGCCGAGGCTTCAGCTCGGCGCACAACCGTGTCGTGCGTCCACGCCGATTCCCAAAGCGGAAAGCTTTTATACTTCCCTCCCCACATCCTGTTTTGACGTGGGTTGTCTTGCTGAGCAGTAAGCTCGGTTTTTATTTTCTTTCAAGAAAAAACCGAATTATCTCTGGGTAAATCGGAACTTATTTATTGAGTCCGAAATAATTTCTTCAAATCTTCACGGTTTTAGAAATCTTAGATCCTTTTAGTATGTTTTACGAGCCGGGAATACATCAAAACCAAGT
>CAZHJH010000001.1:1484-29755 GCA_964533475.1 uncultured Methanosarcinales archaeon | reverse complement strand
CCTTCGCCGTAACAACCGAAGGATAAGGAGACGAACGAACGGTCACATCCGCGTACATTTTGAACAACGGAGCCACCCTTCTTGCAAGCCGATCCAATCCTCGTTCAAAAACGTCTTTTTGTGCAGGGTCCTCAATAAAGTCGGAAAGCGGGTGGTTGTAAATCATCTCTTTCGGAATTCGAAGATAGGAAGCTGCCTGCTTCGAACAAAATGCAACGACCCCTTCAGGATTCAACGCAAAAAAAGGAAGATGGGGGGACTCGAGCGCAGTTCTCGCATACTCCGCTGCAATAAAGGCAACTTGACTTCGCAGCTCGTAATTCGCATGCATAAGGTGCTTCCTCCCTGCAGACAGCTGCTCAATCAGAAACTGGTGCCTCCTATCCTGATCATTTAGATTTTTGTATTTCAGGGCCATTTTCCTTATTGTCCGTATTCGACGCTCATTTTGGCTGGTCAATTGATTTATCGCTGAAAACGCGGTCAATAGCTGTTCCTGTAATGACTCAGCATGCTTAGCCAGCTGCGTATATTGCTCATCTGAAGTGTGAAAACGCTCCATCTCCTCCTCATGTTCGCCGATCATGTGCTCAAGATCTGACTCAAACTTTAAGATTCTGGCAGACTGCTCGCGTATGACCGCCTGCGCATTATCCAGATCCTGCTGCAATGCATGAGCATCGTCACGAGCTTTGGCAGACCTCACAAGCCCTACATACGCCAGAAAGGAATCCAATCCCTTAATAAGCTGCGATTTGTCCATATGTAACATTGTCAGAACTCACTTTAAAAACATTTATAGTCTTAAATGCCTAGACAACGCGCTAGTTGACCCGTATAAATTTTCCCACGGGGCCGGGATTAATGCTCAGCGTCTTTCCAATCTGGTCATGCTTGCCCGCGTTCTCATGAAGATGACCGCAGATGTGGACCAGGGGCTTTGTTGCGAGAATAAACTCGCGGTAGCTCTTATTCCCCACATGATCATCAGCCAAAGCATCCAGAGCAGTTTTATAGGCGGGGGCATGGGTCACGAAGACAAACTTTTTTCCTGACGGAATCTTTCCGAGCCACACTTTTGCAGACGCCTCAAACTCCTTATCCTCCAGAGAAAATCCTCCGCCGCCATGCCCAAAAAAAGCGAAATTTTCAACAAGAACCAATTGATCATGAAGCCAGAGAATATTCTTCGAGCCCTTGCACGCCTTCCTCAGGGAAGACTCAGACTCATGATTGCCATGAACAATCAGCAAGGGCTTGCCAAATCGATCCAACTCCTCAACAATCGCGGACATCCCATGCTCAAAGATGGAGACATCCCCGGCGCATATGAGCAGATCCGCTTTTTGCGCTTTCTCCCTCAGCTTTTTCAGGGCAGCCTTTGAACCATGCACATCAACAAACGCAAGTATTCTCATACGCCAGGGAGTCATGGCGCGGTTTATAAGAATTTCCCTTAGAGATATCCGTAATAATCATCCAAAATGATCGCGTCTAAATGCTCGATATTCTTGCAGATGAACAGATTGCCATCACCGATTTCGACGATCTTCTTCGCGAGCTCCTCTCCCCGGGCATCAAGCTGAATACCAATGACGGAAACCGATATGTTGCTGCTCCTCGCCATCGCAACCGCATCGAGCACATCACGCTCCGGGTCTTTTCCAATCGTGGGCAACGCGTCCGTAATGATCATGACGTGCCTCGTCACGTGCGCATCGGGAAAGAGCTCAATGCTTTTGTGAAGCGTCTCCGCGATATTTGTCTCGCGCGAAGCCCGGACTTTCGTGATATGGCGTAGGAGCATGACAAAATCACTCGTCGGGGGAATCATATCCCTCACTTCTGTCCCAAAAACGATTAAGCCCACTTTGTCCTTCCGCTGAATGGCACGATACGCCAGGGCAACACCGGCGCGCTTGCACATCTCAATCTTTTTTCCTTTCATGGAGCCGGAAGCGTCAAGCGCGTACAAAAGATGCACGGCGCCCTTGGACTCACGCTCGAATGACTTCAAATCCCCTGCATTCAACTCGGTATGTCCCCTGCGAATCGCGGTTTTCAAAGAACGCTTGAGGGCAATGTCCCGGTATCGGTCATGTTTCTGATACGGCTTTGTATCCTGCCTCTCCCCATACAAAGACGCCTTCTTATGGATTTTCTCTCCCGTAACTCCCTGCGGAGTGAGCTTATCGAGCTCATCCGTGTACAAAGCGAGTGCAGCAAGATCATACGCGTGTTCCGTGAACGTGTTATCGTTATCAATAATGCGGTCTTCCTTTAAGACATCAACATGCTTCATAATCTGCTTCTGCAGCTCCCTTTGGAATTCAGGAATATGAATGTTGCGCTTAAGATAATTCGGATCATAGCCCGAGATGAGCCTGATAAGACTTTCTCCGTATATCTTCTTCGCCAGGCTATAGCTCTTCACGAGCTGCTCCATAAATAAGTCCGGAGTAAATGAAGAAATCCCCTGATTGATTGAATCCCGGATTAACCTACCCTGGTCAACGGCTTTTTTATCATTGGGGAGCACGGTGCTCATGAGCTTTGGCTCATGGGTCTGATGATCAAGCTTTCCTGTCTTTTCCTCGACATTAGATGTTCGCTCTACGGGGACAGGGCTGCTACCGAAAATCCCCCCTTTCATGCTCATCCGTTTGTTTAAAACTTCTGAGCTTATTCTGCCTGATCTCCTCAGAGTACTTCTTGAACTCGTCGCGTAAATATTCAAGCGAAGAACGCAAATACTTAACAGATGGCTTGAGCTCAATTCGGTGAGCGAGCACAGAGATCACCGCTTCACGGATGTCTTCAAGCGTGACCTCCCTGCCATTAAGGAGCGCATTCGCCTGCGAGCGTTCATACAACCCCAATGTTGCCCGTACGGAGGGTTTCCTCTGGATATTCTCATCCTGGCGGAGCATTCGCACAAAATAGATCATGACCTCGAGCATATGGTCAGAACAGATGACATCGAGCTTCTTTCCTTTCTTCAATACGATGGCTTTCTCAATATCCAAGGACTCCGGGTATCCTAAATAGATCATGTCAAAACGGTCCAGAAAGACGTCGCTCAATTTTTCAGTAGAAGAATCCTCAGGATTCATCGTTCCAATGAATAAAAACGACGCGGGAAACTCAAGCACGTAACTTCCAATCGTCGCCTTGCCCTCTTCCAACACTTGCAGCAACGCGTTCTGAAGCCGCTCAGGGCATCTATTGACCTCGTCAAAGAACAAGATGCCTTGATTTGCCCGGAATATTTTTCCGGGAGTGAACGCTTCAAGGCTCAGAGGGCCGAATTGCAGCGCTTTAATAGGATCAATATCCCCTAAAAGATCCTCTGCAGTGAGATCGGGGCTTCCCTGCACCCTTACAAAACGATCTTCTCCCTTTAGTATTTTCTTCCGCTTCGTTTTTCCTGCGCGGCATAACGGGCATGCGGGCGCATTAATTGAGCAATGAAACTCGCAATCCATTACCTCCTCATCAGGCAGGAGCCTTGCTATGCTCTTCGCTAGGGTGGTTTTCCCAATACCCGGAGCGCCGATGAGAACGATGTGGCGTTGCGTTAACAGTGCAGTACGAAGTTGATTCTTTGTGGGATCCTGGCCAATAATATCAGGAAAAATGTCCTCTTTGGAAACGAGTTTTTGTGTAGCTATCATGGTCCAAAGTGATAATCTCGAAGGTTATATAAACGTTACTGGAGGGGGTAACTCAAGTAGGTTTTCGCTGGAAGAGGAATTTGAGCAATCAAACCAGGATTTTGCCAGAGATGCTCGGCCCTCACACACCCCTCAGCAAGCGCCAGATGAACGTGCGTTTGTGGCAAACCCGCTGCCTCATGAAGGACATGTGACAATAGGACTGCGCGTTTTGTACGCTCTTCTGTGAGATCATGATGCACAAGCCCGTACGCAAACGCCACAGCATTAATGGCATCAGCATGAAGACCCGCACGATACTGAAGATTAGCAGCATTCAACAGCCATTCGGCAAGGGCATGACGCAAATCCATGAAATGTTGGAGTGGGCAATCATTTATAAGGGTTATGAAAGTGCGTCCTGCTAAAAGAGATGACGGTCAATAAGGAATTGCACAATGAATTCTGTTTGATTATGGGGAGGGAGATCAACATATGTGAGCTTAAAATCGTCAAGAAGCTCTCTTAAAGAGTTATGGGCGCGGAGCTGCATAGCTGGATCCGTTGGGCGCATAGGATCGTCCGTTAGCGTGAGGTCGAAAAGCGTAGTCGTCCGAAATATGACATCATATGAGCGCATGTGAATGCGGGCAAATGCCTCCATAGCAGCAAATTGGGCTTCGTGGATGGGTGAAGGAGCTGGAAAGAAGAGATTAGCGTACATCACAACCTCGGCCGGGCTCTTATCGCATATGACAAGATCATGCAACCGGATGGCGTCTGTCTCTGCCACTAGTTGCCGCGCAAAAATATTCGTTTCAGCCTCCGGTACAAAGTCATGGGCGAGCAGATACGGGCAGGAACGAGCTCCTTCACTTGTTATTCCCACATTAACATGATGATGCATTTTCAAAGTCGCCGCGACGTCATACACTAACGCCGTTTTTCCCGTGCCATGAACGCCCACAATAGCTATCTTCTTGCCGATCATGCTGCATGCACCATGCACGGAATTCTTAAGGATTATTAGAAAACAATATGAGGAATCAAATCGTTATGATCATTACGCTTAGTACCTGAGCTCATGCCATTCCACATTCTTCTCTTCAATTTGTTTCTTTATTCTCTGCTGCTTCGGGCTTAATCGAGAAGTTCCTGTCTTGAACTCAATGAATTTGATCGCGTCCTCATCGAACGCAATGCCATCGATGGGATTACCAAGGAACATGAAGTTGTCCTTGCTGGCTATCCTTTCGAACTCTGGCATGAAGGGAACAAACTGCTCCCATGATTTGCCGTGCTTGACGTTCGCGCTTTGGATCTTGAACTGCTTAAGCTGGATGTTTCGCCTCAAATGCGCAACATACATGATGAGCAGGACCAGTACCGCGCACAAAAAAAGGATGAGGAGAAGCAAGACAGATTCGCTCATGTATCGTCGATATACGCACTAGTATAAATACATGACGCTGAACGCATTTCGGGGGTCTGTTCGTTACCTTTTTAAAGGCAGTCCATTTTTTCATTCTGATGGTAGAACTCATCATCACGGAAAAGCCGCAGGCAAGCAAGAAGATAGCGGAAGCGCTTGCCGACGGGAAACCGATCAAAAAGTCGGAAAAAGGCGTGCCCTATTATGAAATCACGCGCGGCAAACAGGACATTATTGTGGGCTGCGCAGTGGGTCATTTGTTCACGGTGGCGGAAACCGAGAAAAACGGATGGAAATATCCTGTATTTGACCTCATGTGGGTGGAAGCCGGAGACAAAAAAGGATCGGAGCATACAAAAAAATATATTTCGGTTTTAAGAAAGATCGCGAAGCAGGCAAAAACGTTCACGGTAGCATGCGATTATGACATTGAAGGAGAAGTTATCGGACTGAATGTCATTCGGTATATTTGCAAACAAAAAGATGCCCAGCGCATGAAGTTCTCTACCCTAACGAAGGAAGATCTCATAAAAGCGTATGAGCACAAGTCAAAAAGCCTTGACTGGGGACAGGCGAATGCCGGAGAAACACGGCACTTCCTGGACTGGATGTATGGCATCAATGTCAGCAGGGCGCTCACGAGCAGCATCAAGAAAAGCGGACGATTCCGAATCATGAGCACGGGAAGAGTGCAAGGGCCCGCACTCAAAATTCTTGTGGACCGGGAAAAAGAAATTCGCGCATTCAAGCCAGAGCCCTATTGGCAAATTTTGCTTCAGGGATCTATCAAATCTGAAGCCATTGAGGCGTGGCATGAAAAAGACAAGTTCTGGAAGAAGGATGAAGCGGATGCCGTGATGAAGAATGTGTCCGGGAAAAAACAGGGAACGATAAACGCAGTAAACAGAACCGAGACGAAGCAGAGCCCTCCCACACCATTCGATCTGACAACCCTGCAAACGGAAGCGTATCGCGCTTTAGGCATCCAGCCCAAGGAAACGCTAGAAATCGCGCAGGAGCTCTATACGGCGGGATGGATCAGCTATCCAAGAACAAGCTCTCAAATGTTGCCTGCGGAGATTGGCTTTACAAAAATTCTCAAGGCATTGCAGAAACGGGAATCATATGCAGAACTATCGAAAGCTATTCAAAAGACGAAGCTTGAGCCTAACAACGGAAAGAAAACAGACCCCGCACATCCGGCCATATATCCAACAGGAGTCGAGCCGAAAGGGATTAAAGAGAGAAAGTTGAAAGTCTATGACCTCATTGTAAAACGGTTTTTCGCTACGTTTGCACAACCTGCACTGCGCGAGACGCAGAACATCCGCATCCTCGTCGAGGAGGAAGGGTTCATAGCAAAAGGGACGAGAACCCTGGAGCCGGGATGGCACACGTATTACGCGCCGTATGTGCGCCTTGAAGAGATTACACTCCCCAAAGTTGCAGAGGGTGATTCTCTCTCGATTAAAAAAATTGAATTGCAGGCAAAGGAAACAAGCCCTCCCAAAAGGTATACTCCCGCATCGATCATCAAAGAGCTTGAGAAGCGAGGACTGGGAACAAAATCCACGCGGGCGCAGATCGTGGACACGCTGTTTCAGCGTAATTATGTTACGGGCGGAGGATCGATAGAAGTTACCGAAATAGGAATGAAAACCGAAGAGCTCCTCGAGAGGCATATGCCTAAGATCGTTGATGACCAGCTCACAAGCCATTTTGAAGCAGAGATGGATGAGATCCGGGAGGATAAAAAGCAGCCAAAAGAAGTGCTTGAGGAAGCCAGGCAAGTGCTGACGACGGTGCTCGCGGAGTTCAAACACCACGAACAAGCCATAGGAGAGGAACTCGGGACAGCGCTCGCAGATACATGGATAAAGGAAAGCACTGTTGGCAAATGCCCAAATTGCGATAAGGGAACATTGGTTATCAAGCGTGGTCGCTTTGGAAGATTTGTCGCGTGCGATCAATACCCTGATTGCAAGACCACATTCGCACTTCCCAGCAACGCGTTGACGAAGGTAAGCGAGAAAGCATGCGAACAATGCCAGCATCCCATGATTCTCGTGATCCGAAAAGGAAAACGGCCACAGGAACTCTGCATTAACCAGGCGTGCCCGTCAAAAAAGATGGAGATGACAAAGAAACAGGCATCAGATCTTGACACAAAAGCGTGCCCGAAGTGCGGCGAAGGGAAACTGACACTACGCAAAAGCATCTATGGAGAGTTCATAGGATGCTCAAGGTATCCGAAATGCAGATATACGCAGAGGAGTGCATAAAAATCTCTCCAAGCGAGCTATCTCTTGAATAAAGCCGTTGCTTTTCCGCTCTTCACATGTGTGTCGAGTTTATAGGATTGAAAATTGTCAGTTAGAGCAAAAGCTTTTCGATTATGCAATTTTCAATCATAAGTCTTATAAAGTTCTCGGAGTTCGCTTTTTTATGAAGAAGTTATGGATTTTGGTCGTTGCCCTCTTAGTTTTACCTAGCACACTTGCCGCAGAGCAGCATATCCCGCTCCTTGCAGTCAGCGTCTCAGAAGAGGGAATGAAAGGCAACCTCGCGGACATGTCCTTGGAGATTCGCGACGGCTCAGGGCGGGTGTTTCTGGACACATTTCCGCTCACGAAGTTCGATACACAGATTTCAACGAGGTTCGCCAAAGAAATAGCGTGTGATTACATTGATGCTGACTGCAGCGCGTATGATTTCATCTATACTATTAGGGCAGACACGAACCTTGTTGGCGGCCCGAGCGCAGGAGCCGCCGCAACGATGCTTACCATTGCAGTTCTTGAGGATATTTCTCTTGACAATTCCATAAGTCTCACAGGCTCAATCAATGCAGGCGGCCTTATCGGACCTGTTGGAGGGATTAACCACAAAATCAAAGCGGCGGCTGATGGTGACATAACGACGGTGCTCATCCCTGAAGGGGAGCGCTATTATACTCCAGAGAATGACAGCGACTGCTCGGGCAACTGCAGCACGATTGACCTCATCGCATTTGGAGAGGAACTCGGGGTTAACGTCATCGAAGTAGGCTCCATAGATGATGTGTATCATGTATTTACGGGGAAACGAAAAAGCGATGCGTATCCTGAGCTGATCGTCAATCCTGAATATGAGAAGATCATGCATGGGCTCGCGGACATGCTGTGTAATCGCTCAACCCTGTTGACATCCAAAATCCCCCGCGTTGGAAATTATTCAGATGAGAAGTCGAAAATCCTCAATTTTACAAATAAGAGCGCCGCGGCGTATGCGGAATATAGCTATTACAGCGCCGCGTCATTCTGCTTTGGGGCGAATGTGCAGGCGCAGCAGGCACTGTTGAAAAGCGAGCGTTTTGACAAGAAAAAGATGTATGCAAAGATAAATGACCTTGGCCAGCAGATTACGGAAATCGATGACGCGCTTGAATTGAGGGAAAAAACGACGATCACGGATCTTGAAACGTACATGATCGTGAAGGAGCGCGTGCTCGAGAGTACAGAGAGCCTGAATAAAACGTACAGCCTCGCGCAACAAGGCGATCACAGCTTCGGAGATCTCGCGTACACGCTTGAGCGTGTCTATAGTGCGGAGTCATGGTCGCACTTCTTCGGAATGCCTGGAAAGCAGTTCAATCTCGAAGAAGAAGAGCTCAAAAGCAGCTGCCTGAACAAGATTGCAGAAGTCGAAGAGCGGCATCAATACGTGACTTTGTTTTTTCCAAAATCACTCGCGGTTGAGAAGGGAGCGCTCGATGAAGCGTACGCAGATCTCGCTCAAAAACAATACGCGCTGTGCCTGTTTAAGGCGGCAAAGACAAAAGCAGAGGTCGACCTTGTGCTCAGTATCCTTGGCGTTCAGGAAAAGGATATGGTGAAACTTCTTGATCGCAAACATACGCTCATTCGAACGCTGATCTCGAAACAATACGCCAAAGGCGTGTTCCCGCTCCTCGGCTATAGCTATTACGAATATTCAGTAAGCTTGAAGGATAGCGACATTTACTCTGCTCTGCTCTATGCGGAATACGCGCTTGAATTAAGCAACCTAGATATTTATTTTGAGAATAATGGAACGCAGCCTTCTATGATTCCTAAGATTTCTCGAGATTTGCTTATTGGAATGGGTATTGGGGCGGGCATTTCAATAGTGATTGCGTTTGGAGTGTATACGTGGCGAAGGAAAAGAAAGGCAAAGCCAGCAGCAAAGAGACGGAGGCGCAAGAAATAAGTTCTTTCTGATAGTGATTACAAACCTGGACTGAATTTCCCGAAGGAAACCCAGCCCAGGAAAAAGAGGTGATCATGAAAACCCTGGCAAACCCGATTGCTCGGATTCACCAGGGAAAAGAGGTGATAGATCGTTATTTTGCCTGCTTTTCCTTAACGGGCGTTAATTAATGGCGGATTTTTCATGAAAAAAGAAAATCCACCCCCCAACTCACCGATTACCCCCAGATAACCAGTTTCTGTATATACTCTCTAGTAGTAGCACTTATATATAAACTTTACGTTTTGATAGTATTCTAGAGTAGTTACAAATTAGTGAATGGCGCCGAGGCCGGAAGGGCTCATGACAGATTCCATCGTTCTGAGCAGCAAGAGGCGATCTTCCTCGCGCGTCTGATCGTATGTGGGATATGCCTGCAGAAACTGCTCGGTAAAATACGGAAGATCTCGTCTAAATGCGTCTATTGAGATTTGGTTAACCACTCTTGATTCCAAGGCAGAGAAGGGTTGAGTTCGCAACGTCCTCAATTCACGTTCCACTGCATCATGCACAAAATCACGATCTCTGCGATATTCAGCACGATGAACTACCTCACCATTATCATTTATCCTCGGATGATAACACGCCGTAAGTAAACCGATTGCGGTTCCCGCGAGAATTGCGTTTAAGGCTCTCATTTTTTCTCCCTAAACGGAGCTTATATATAAAGTTTATTATTTTTATCATCAGTTAGTGGTTACAATTATCAGATATTAAGGAAAGCTATATATATAATCACCATTGATTGCACTAGATGGATAAACGTATGCTTGTTTTCGTTGGGCTACTCGTTCTCGTGCTTATCATCATTGCCAAAACCCCGGAATTTACAAAGTCCGGCTTTACGGCTGCACAACCGAGCAGGAATATGTGCACCGATCTAGGGTGGCCCCGATGCAACTCGGGAACGGCAGGAGAAGGGTTGAATTGCTGTCCTCCTGGAGCAACATGCTGCACACTCGACTCGAGAGCTCCTGCAGCGTGCTGCTCGGGAGCAAAGGACGCCGCGGGAAGAAATGTTCAGAGCTGCGGGTCTCTCTTTTATGGAATTCCTGGAACTGATGAAGGAGTTGCAGCGAATATTTGCATCGATGGACTCGGGTTTAGCTGTCCGATGCCGGGACAGCCTTCAACATATACTGTGAAATGCACAGCTGATGACATTTCAATTTGTTGCCCCTCAACTACGGTTGATTGCGGAGTCATTGATACGTGGGGAGGTCAAAACCAGCCATTTTGTCCCGGAGAAGGACGCTGCCCGGTGGATAAGCCAGTCTATTGCTTCCAAAATGATGAGAATTATGGGCCTGATCCGCGATGGGATGATTTTTTCTGTTGCGCTACCGGTCAAACATGCACGAGTGGACCGGCTGGAACGAAATTCTGCAGAGACAATCCAGATTCTTGTGATGACTCGACACAGCAACTCTGCCTGGGGCAAGGAGATTTTGAAAATGTGATTAACATTTGCTGTCCAACGGGAACCTGCCATTGGCAACCGAATGGCGTGCCGTATTGTGACGACGATATTTTTCCTATACCGCAGCCCTCACGCTAATCGTTTTTCAGGAGGCGGGCATTTCAAACCAAGCACCTTGTAAATCCCTTCTTCAGACTCTCCTGCGATTCGCTTCTTTCCCTTAAACAACCCGTATTCATTAAGCTTCAAACCTTTTTTTATCGCAAGCGTGCGAAGCCGGACGTTATGCGCTTTATTCCCTGTAAAATACTGGAGCGCTGATCCAAAACTTTCATCCGGAACAACGCGAATATCCACTTGTATGCCATTCTTCCAGACCACAGACGCTTTTTTGCTCCCCCTGCTGATCACCCTCATCGCAAGAGGATACGTGGTGAAATACTTCATAACCCCTTGAGGCTCAGGACTATCCACAAGAACGTCAATATCTCCAACAGTTTTCTCACGGCGGCGGATGCTTCCCGCAACAATTACCCTTCGCACATAACTCAGTTTTCTCACATCCTGCTCAAACTTTGACGCGAGCGGGAGAATCTCGTCAAGAGTGTATCTCTTTCCTTTCGTGTCTTGAATTCCCCGCAACAACCGGGCTTCACTTTTCTCGCCAAATCCAGGAAGACCTCGGATTTTACGCTGCTCCAATGCGCGCTTCAGAGACTCCTTATCCGTAATATGCAAATCATCATACAACCTCTTGATTTTTTTCGGGCCGAGCCCCGGAATAGCCATAAGCTCCTCAACATTCATGGGCAACTCCTTCTTGAGCTGCTCGACATAGTTCAGCTTTCCTGTCTGAATGAATTCATAAAGCTTCTTCGCAATACCCTCGCCTATCCCTGGAATTTCCTCAAGCTTGCGTTTCTTAGCGATGCCTTCAATAGGTTCAGAAACTTCTCTTAATGACGCAGCTGCCCTCCTATACGCCACAGGCTCCCAGCGTTTCCCCTGAATTTCGAGCATTGCCGCGATCTTCTCAAGCAGCCGGGCACACTGTTCTGCATCCATTCACTTAGCCTTCTTCGAAGACTTCAGGCTCTGCAGGAGATCAATCATATATTTCCCCTCCTCCAGCTTAAAGATGACGGGATCTCCTCTAAACAAATGAACAACATCAATCTCATACGTGCCAGGTTTCGTGACCCTTATGGACTCAAGGTCCAAGACGACAGGATCGTGATGATCTAAATCCTCTCCTATCAAGTCCATAACGTCGTTTTCAATCTGCTCGCGCTGCTCCTTCTCAAGCTTGACAACAGGTTGCTTAGCCTCAAGCTTTTCTTTTTTAATATAGAAGAACAACTTTGCTCCACAGTCGCAGCCCTGCAGCAAAGCCGTAGATCCGTCATCATAGAATTTATTGCATCTGACGCATTGGTGGGGCATAGCGAGAATGAAGAGAACTCCCTATTTATACTTTTTGCTTGATTTCTTCCTTTTCGATTTCGGCTCGGTCATATACAACTGTATTTTGTCCGGATCCCGCTTAATTTCCTTCACAATCGTCGCAGGCCCAATAATAGTCATGCCCTGCCTGTCGCCCAGCAACAAGCTAATCATCCCTTCCTTCAAACGACCAAGGCCCTCCCTCTCATTTGTAGGAGTGATGACGCTAAGCTCAATCCCCTTGAAATCCGCGTTGATCTCCTCCATCGTGGCCTTAATAATCTCAGCCTCCTCCTCCTTTGTCAGACGGCCCTGGAGTAAAACGATTTTGTTTTCCTTCGCCATGTTCAGCAGTTTTCTAATTCTCCCGAGCGAGCTCAACTGCTCGATTTCGCTGTACGGAATAAATTGGAGCGTTAACATGTTACCCTGCGATCTCAAACAGTGAAGAGTAGAGCTTCTCGATGTTCTTTCCCGTCTTCGCCGAGATGCCGATCACATCATACTGCGGGAAAGCGTTTTGAATGCGCTTGACATTCGCCCTGCGCAGATCCGTCTTATTCGCTACGATCAAAACAGGAGTATTGCGCGCCTGAAGATTTCCCACAATCGTAATGTTCACTTGTGTGTACGGGTCTTTTGTGCCGTCGAGCACTACAACGACCGCGTCTATTTCATCCAGCCATTTGATCGCGTCTATAACGCCCTTCGTCGCTTCCTTTGCGCGCTTCTTGGACTCGCTCTCAGACAACCCGGCTTTCATAAAATCCTCATAATCGATCTTCGTGGCGATTCCGGGCGTGTCCACCAAATTAAATGTGAGCTCCTTGCGATCCTTCTTAATCGTAATTTGCTCCTTAATTTGAATCTCTCTTGTCTCGTGAGGAATATTACTCGTGATTCCTAAATCCTCGCCAAGCCAATCCTGGCATATTTTGTTCGCCAGCGTTGTTTTACCGCCGTTCGGAGGACCATACAGGCCAAGCTTGACATGCTGTTTGCGCTTAAAGAGCTTATGCACAATCTTGTTGATTAATGATTTCATGTACCTTAGCATGCGTCACCAGTGGTTTTTGGGCGTGGGATGAGCATTTAAATAGTTTTCCATTTGGCATTCCAACGCGAAACCTTTATAATGCAGCAATGCTCGGAAACGTGTATGGACCAAGAAATTATTGATGTCCTCTCTGAACTCCTGGGGAAGAGTGCGATTGCAGTGCGCAACCGTGACGTACTTGAGCTCAGAAGACTCAGCGATTACGCAATACAGTACTCGGGCGCGCATCAGGAGGAAGACGTAGTCTCGCTTGCCGTGATCATCTTCGCGCTCTCAAAAAACATAGAGCGGCAGGTTGATGAGCGAAGCAATAAACGCTATGACCAGATCAGCGAGCTTATGGAACGCGCCCAGCGGTATCTCGGTATGGAGGATCATGATCGCTATAAGCAAAAAATGAGGGACATTCTTGCTCAGATCGACCAGCTCGATGACCATCTTGCATCCCATGTGGTTGAAGTCATACGCCAAGCACGCATCAAAAAAGGATCAAAGCTGTTCGAGCAGGGGATTTCGCTCCGAAGAGCGGCTGAGCTGCTTGGCATTTCTACGTGGGAGCTTATGAGCTACGTCGGACACACGCAGATCATCGACCAAACAACGCCCGCAACGATCCGGGCGAAAGACAGGCTGCGCACGGCGATGAATATTTTTGGAGTTCGCGATGGTAAAAGGAATCGTGTTTGACTCGGGGCCAATTATTTCCCTGGCGATGAACAATCTGCTTTGGATACTCACACCGCTCAAGCAATACTACAAAGGAGAGTTTTACATTGTCAGCTCAGCGCACCGCGAGCTCATCGATAACGCGCTCCAGACGAAGCGCTTCAAATTTGAAGCCCTGCAACTCCTCAAAATGCTCAATGAGGGTACACTCTCAGTCATCAATGACCCGGAAATTGAGAATATTGCCGATGATTATCTCGAGCTCGCAAACTCGTCATTCATAGGCCAAGGGCGTCCCTTAGTCATTGCGCAGCGTGGTGAGATTGAAAGCCTCGCTGCGGCGGCGCACCTCCAATGCGACGCCGTCGCCATTGATGAGCGCACGACCCGGCTGCTCATTGAAAACCCGCTGGACGTGCGAAAGCTCCTCCAGCGGAAGATGAATATTGCCGTCGCGGTGAATAAAGGCCAGCTTAATGACCTCGTGCGCGAAACTCATAAGGTAAAAGTGCTACGATCAGCTGAAATCGTGCTCGTGGCATATCACCTTGGCTTCCTTGATGACTACATTCCGAAGCTTCCGAACGGCAGAGCACTCCTCTTAGAAGGCTTGCTGTGGGGAGTTAAACTCAGCGGATGCGCCATTTCGGAAAAAGAGATCGAAGAGCTGCTCTCCCTCCTCGCATAACGGATTTTATCGTCAATTCCAGGCACGAAAGATTTATAAACTTCAACGTTTCCAAACAGATAACCAAAGACGATTATCGTCTAAAAAATTGGGGTGAATAAACAATGGCTGAAAAAGTTGCGAAAGTTGGTGTACGGAAACAGTCCGGCTATCTCTACTTCGTTGACAAGAATGGAAACGTCGCGCGAGCAAAGATGGCACGCGGCAAGAAGATGAAGGGAGGAAAGCCAGAAGTAGTTGCGAAAGCAGGCGTCAAGAAGAAGTCAGGCTATCTCTATTTCATCGATAAGTCAGGAGATATCTCAGCCGCTAAAATGGCACGCGGCGGAAAGAAGAAGAAAAGAAGGTAAATTCTTTTTTTTCTTTTCTCTTTACTTCATTCTTATATCTTCTAGCGTGCGCGATAGTCTGAGAATAATTTATTGTTAAAAAAAAAGCGTGAGCCAAGGATATTGAGGGGGTCTTTTCATCTCATTCTTCACTTCCACAGTCTTTATAAAGTTATGACCGTTGTTGCAACGCATGATAAAGGGGCAGATTTTTTCTGGCGGATACGGAGAGCTCCTCATAAGGAAAAAAGCAGACGTTCAGCTGCAGCTCGGTGAATTGCTTGTCGCAGAACAGGGAGATTCCAAAATATTGCTTCAAGTGTATGATTTATTGTACGGATCCCAGCTTGCGGAGCAGATGCGCGCACTCATCGCGGGCATGCAGCTCGAGGAACAGCATGCGCTTGAGTTTTTTGACGCAGAATTGCGCAACTATACGCTTGCCAAAGCAAAAAATATCCTCGATCTTTCCTCCACTGCAGTGCATAAAAGCCTTCCTGAACTCTTTACGATGGTTCGTGAAGTCACTCCTGAAGATGTCACATTCCTCAGCCAGCCAAAAAAGCCCTTACGGCTCGGGATGCTGCGCTCCGGATCATCTGAAATCCCGGTACCGGTCGCTGTTCAGGGCGATGAAGCGCTCGCCCACCACGTCCTCATCATAGGAACAACCGGAAGGGGAAAAAGCGTCCTTGTCAAAAATATCATATGGGATGCCCTTTCCGAGGAATACTGCTCATTCCTCGTCCTCGATCCGCATGATGAATATTACGGAAGAACGACAGTAGGATTGCAGCAGCACGCCCGTGGAGTGCTCTATTTTACGCCGCACGCGGTGCCGCAAGGACAGCGCACGCTCATCATCAACCTAGGAAGCCTCACCCCCCACCATTTTTCGTTCATGGATTTCTCACCCCCTCAGCGCCAGCTCCTCTTCGCATACTACAAATATTTTGGGAAGCAATGGATCAAGGAAGTGTTTGTGCGCGACATGAAAGAAAGCTTCCAGGATGAGTTCCATGAGATGAGCCTTGCCGTCGTGCGCAGAAAACTCAAACTCCTCCTTGACGTCGATACGGATGGGCAGCAGCTTTTCTGCGGCGGCGTGTTTAGCACTCATGCGGGGGAGCACACGATACACGATATTAGCAAAGCCCTTGAAGAGGGAAAAAGCGTCATTGTGGACACGAGTGGTTTTTCTGGCCAGGTCGAACTGCTCATCGGGAGCATGATCAGCACGGAGCTTTTCGACCGCTATAAACAGTATAAGAAACAGGGAATACTGCAACAAAAACCCGTGGTCTCCATAGTGCTCGAGGAAGCTCCGCGAGTGCTTGGCGCTGACGTTCTCGAGCGCGGAAGCAATATTTACGCGACACTTGCCCGCGAGGGAAGGAAATTCAAGATTGGACTCATGGCGATTACGCAAATGCCCAGCCTTATCCCGAGAAGCATCCTCGCGAACATGAACACGAAAATCATTCTCGGCATTGAAATGAGCGCTGAGCGCCAAGCGATTATCGACAGCAGCCCGCAGGATCTCAGCCAGGACCACCGGACGATCGCGTCGCTCGACAAAGGAGAGGCGATCATCACAAGCACATTCACAAAGTTTGCGATCCCAATAAAAATACCGTTATTTGACGAGCGGATCAAACAGAATTCACGACAAGCAGGGCAGCTTGCGTTTCGGGAAGTGCGCATATGAAATTCGCGCATCTTGCAGATGTTCATATCGGCAGCTGGAGGGACGCGAAGCTCAGCGATCTCTCAACACAGGCCTTCGAACTAGCGATGGACCGCTGCATGCTGATCCCTGTAGACTTCATCTTAATCTCAGGGGATTTATTCAATACACCGCTCCCGTCAATTGACCGCCTGTCCCGCGTTGTCCAAAAGCTCAAGCAGATACAAGAAAAGGGAATCCGAACGTATGCTATACCTGGATCACACGATTATTCTCCTTCGGGAAAAACACTTATTGACGTCCTAGAGCACGCAGGATTGCTCATAAACGTTGTGAAAGGAACTGTTGCAGAGGGAACGCTCAACCTGACATTTACCATTGACACAGAAACGGGAGTGAAGATCGCAGGACTCCTTGGCAAACGCGCAGCGCTTGAGAAAACGTATTATGAACACCTCAACCTTGAAGCACTCGAACAGGAGCCCGGATTCAAAATCTTCATGTTTCACAGCGCAATAGCCGAGCTCATGGAACATGGCCTGCAGTTCTCAACAACGCTGCCCCTCTCCGTTTTTCCCAAAGGATTTGACTACTACGCGGGCGGCCATGTGCACATCATCCGCAACAGAGAGTACGCACCCTACGGCAGAATTGTATACCCCGGCCCCGTTTTCCCGGCAAATTTCAGTGAGCTTGAAGAATTAGGAGGGGGAGGATTTTTTCTCTATCTCGACGGTGATGTCACGTATGAACGCATACTCCTTCATCCGGTGCATAGCATCATGATTGATGCGCAGCATAAAAGCCCCGAGTGGGTTGCCGCAGCGCTGCGCGAGCAACTTCAGGGGAAGGAATTCTTCAAGACAATCGTGACCATACGAGTTACGGGCTGTCTTGGATCGGGATCTCCGGGGGATATTCCGTTTCAAAACATTATCAAGGAGTTCTATGAGAAAGGCGCATACTTCGTCATGCGCAACACGCTCCAGCTGAGCTCAGCAGAGTTCAAAGAAGTTGCAGTCTCCCGGGAGGGAGCAGAAGATGTTGAAGAACGCATTATTGCGGAACATGCAGACCAGCTGCAATTAAAAACTGTAGCTGCTGAACGCATTGAAGCTCTTGTGCATGCTTTCATGCGGAGACTCTCTATTGAAAAGGGAGAAGGGGAGAATCAGACAACGTTCGAGCAGCGCGTGAAAAAAGACACGATTCATATCCTAGAACAAGAGAGACTCATTTAGCGAACTAACCTTTTGATAATCTCGTTCACTTCCTTCGGCGAAGCTTTCCCCGTTGACTTCGCCATCACTTTTCCCACGAGGAAATTGAGTGATTTATCACTTCCCGAGCGGAGATCCTCTACCGCGGCAGGGTTTTCCGCAATCGCTTCCTTGCATAGGCGCTCCAGCACGCCCGTGTCCGAGACGGCCTCAAGGTTATTCTTACGCACATACTCGACAATGTTGAATGGGCCTTCCATGAGCAGCTCCATAATTTTTTGGCCTGTAGTCTCTGTGATCTTCTTCTGCTGAAGTAATGTAATGAGCGTTATGAGTTCCGCAGCGTGAATGGGATTTTGAGGCATCTCTTTTCCTTGATAGTTGAGCACACGGATTAACTCGCGGCGGATCCACTTTGCGGCATAGGGTTTATCGACATGCGCAGCAACGTGCTCAAAAATGTCTGAGAGCAGCTTATCGGACGCAATAACCTCGGCGTCAATCGTCGCAAGCTTCCATTCGTTTATGTATCGCACAACACGCTGCTCAGCAAGCTCCGGCATGGATGATTGGATCTTTGCTATCATCTCCGGAGTAATGTCAATCAGCACGAGATCCGGGTCAAAGATATAGCCATACTCCTCCTCCGTTTCTTTTAATCGCAAAGATCGAGTGATGCCTACGTCGCTATCCCAGGAGCGTGTCTCTGGCGTGATTTTCCTTCCCTCCTGCACTTCCCGCTTTTGGCGCTCAACCTCATGCAGCAACGCGCGCTCAATATCCTTAAATCCCGTGATGTTCTTGACCTCGACGCGCTGATAATTTCCCGCCCTAATTGAAATGTTCGCATCCGCCTTAATAATGCCCTGCTTCACATCGAATATTCCTAAGTAACTGAGAATCGTAATCAGCTTCTTCATGAACTCCCGGGCCTCGTCAGGGCTCGCCAGATCGGGCTCCGTCACGACCTCGACAAGTGGGTTTCCAGAACGATTATAATCCACGAGAACAAATGAGGACGTATGCATGCCTGAGGGATGCGTGAGCGCCGCAGGATCTTCCTCCATATGCACGCGCTTGATATTGACGGCCTTTGCACCCAGAGTTAATGATCCCTTTGCACCTAATGGAAGCTCATATTGAGAGATCTGATAATTCTTCGCCATATCCGGATAGAAATAGCTCTTCCTCGAAAACACAAGCTCTTTGCTGACATTGCACTTGAGCGCAAGGCACAACCGCAAAGCATACTCCAATGCTTTGCTGTTGAGCACAGGCTTGCTTCCCGGCATACCGAGGCACACATCACAGCATCGCGTATTGGGAGACTCGCTTCCCTTCGTTGGGCACGAACAGAAAAGCTTTGTCATGGTATCTAATTCAACGTGCACTTCAAGACCAATAACCACGTCAGTGTGCATCATTCGAGCACCTTTGCGCACGCCAAAAGGGTTTGCTCCTGATAATGATCTGCAATTAACAACATGCCAACGGGAAGACCATCCACACTCGCCGCGGGGATATTGAGATGCGGGAGCCCCGCAAGATTTGGGCCAACGGTCATGATATCCATCATATAATGCTGAAGCGGCGAGAGCTTTCCAATGTCTGCAAACCGCGGAGGAAGAATCGGCATCGTCGGGCTGAGCAGGATATCAACGCTCGTGAATATTTTTTTGTACTCCTCAATAATTTTCGTGCGAACGCGCATTGCCTTGAGATAATACGCATCACGGTACCCTGCCATGCGCGCGAACGTTCCGATGATAATGCGCCGCTTGCTCTCCTCATTAAAATATTTTGACCGTACTTTTGAAAAATACTCATTAAAATTCCCATCCAACGGCTCATGCGCCCCGTAGCGCATGCCACAGAACTTTGCAAGATTTGTCGAAGCTTCGCACATGGAAATGAGGTAATAACAGGAAATGCCATACTTCTCCGTCAATGGAAGCTCAACCTCGGACACAGAAAATCCCGAGCGCTTTAATTTTTCAACAAACTCCCCCACAGCAGACTGCACCTTTGGGTCAACACCCTGAGCAAAACTGCTTTTGAGGAGCCCGATTCTCGGCTTCTGAATGACCTTGACATGCTGAGGACCTGTGCACGTCGAATCCCTCGGATCCGCGTGACCGATGATGTCCATGACTAATTTCAGATCGTCAACGGATGTCGCCATGGGTCCAATCTTGTCCAAACTATTCGCATAATCCATTAAGCCATATCTTGACACAACCCCATATGTCGGACAGAGACCGTACACGCCGCAAAATGATGCAGGACACACAATACTGCCTCCTGTACTCTCAGCGAGGCTGACGTGCGGAAATGAAACTTTGCGCGTTAATCCGGCAGAACCTCCGGAGCTTCCCCCACATGCCCTCTCAGGATCAAAGGGATTTTTGGGGATTGCCATAC
Organism: uncultured Methanosarcinales archaeon; assembly: GCA_964533475.1. Classification (GTDB taxonomy): domain Archaea; phylum Nanobdellota; class Nanobdellia; order Woesearchaeales; family JAGVYU01; genus JAGVYU01. The sequence goes on along the minus strand of CAZHJH010000001.1, from coordinate 9,473 downwards.
CAATACCCACATTCACGGCGAAACTGCCAAAGCCGAACTCATCCTGGGCTGTCTTCGCGATGATAATCGCACCTTCTTCCCTGAGCCTTCGCACTGCCGTGGCGTCCATGACGGGATGATATCCTTTGAGGATCGCGCTGCCTGCAGTGGACTCAATATCCTTCACACAAATACAATCTTTTATGCTTACAGCAACACCCGCGAGTCTCCCGGTTTTTACTTCCTTAGATTCTGCAAGCGCGGTTTTCTCCGGAATCGTCGTGCAATAGTGGAACTGTTGGTTGATTTTTTTAACTTCGTCAAGGGCTGAGCGTATATGATGTACAGGATCGATTTTTCCCTGCTGCACAGACCTGACAAAATCAGTGATCATACTGCTCGAGGCCCCTTAATATATCCATCTTTCTTGTGGTGAGCATTTTTAAGCGCAGTCTCCTGAGAAAGGCATGCATGTGGCTCATCATGCCGTGTGTTGTTGCGGATCGGGATTGGCTGAAGGCTTGGCTCCGTATTGTCGGTGTTCACGCTGTCCAGGTGGGAAAACGCGTTGAGAATATCCTTCAGCTGCGGCGTGAATCTTTCTACCTCCTCATCTGTCAAATTCAGCCGCGCGAGGGAAGCAACTTTCCTGACTAACTCCTCATTGATTTCCATACTCCAATAATCGGAACGTGCTATAAAAAATTATCTACTCTTGGGCAGCGGTTCTTTACCGTATACCGTATCCATCGCGCGATATAACGAATGAAACAGCTCCTTGTCTGTGGCCACGAGGATTATTTTCTGAAGGTAGAGCGGCTGAAATTGCTGAATCACCTTCACCATCACCGCCGCGGCCTTATCCTTGTTCAATTTGCCAACGCCCGTTCCCATGCCGGGCACTGCGAGGGTTTTGACTTTGTGAGCATCCGCACGGTCGAGAGCAGCGTGCATGGCACTCGCGACAATCTCGTAACTCGTTTCTCCTGTCGGTTTTTCCATTGTAGGAGCATGGATAATGTGCTTTGCTTTCAGCGTTCCCGCCTTTGTGATGACCGCTGAGCCTAAAGGAATGGGTGCTTTTTTCTTTGCTTCCTGCTCAATCGAGACTCCACCAGCGCGCTTGAGCACGCCTGCTACTCCACCACCCATTGTCGCCAAGCTGTTCGCCGGATTGACTATGGCATCCGCCTCAACACCAGCTATATCCGTCATCCGGATCTCAAGCATTTTCCTGTTCATTTGATTACCTTCACCTTTTTTTGCTTCACAAATTTCTCATGGATCGGATGATCAGACTCATCTCCATTCGTGTTTTCGTCTTCATCTTGCATAAAATCACTTAAATCAGCCCGATATTTATAGCTTTCTCTTAAACCATAGGCTTATAAAGGACGTCAGGCTCCCAAAACGTATTCTCGGAGGTAACTTATCATGACACCGGTACACGACAAAGCAAGCAGAACCCCAGCGTGGAAATGCCAAGACACACATGCCGTGCAGGATGCCCACCATCCCTGGGATGAAGAACCTTGGACACGGGCAGCATCGGCAACTTTGCTGTATACTCCGAATGTTGAGAATGTGGCAGCGCTGCTTTCAACCTTGCATGGCATCGCTCGCGTATATGAGCATGCATACTCTCAGGAGCCTCCGACGCACACCCGCATTTCGAATGGGCATCACTTTGGAAATCCCGCGCAGAGCTCATTAGGACTTGCCCTCCTTTTTGAAGGTCAGATGATTCCGCTCGAGCTCAGGATTTTCGCGGTTGGACCAGAGCAGCAGGAAGCTTTGAGAAAACTTCAAGAAGCGTTTATGAGATACTCTTAGTTATTATTAATTATTTCTTAACATCAAGCTTCAGATGAAGCTCTTTCAACTGCTTGTCATCAGCAGCACTCGGGCAGCCATCCATGGGGCATTGCGCATTCTTGTTTTTTGGGAATGCGATGACCTCTCGAATATCCTTCGTACCAAGCATTAACGCGACAAGGCGATCAACGCCAAGACCCATGCCACCATGCACAGGAGCACCATATTCGTATGCATGCAAGAGAAAACCGAACTTACGCTCAGCTTCGTCTTTTGATAAGCCTATGAAGTTCATGATTCTCTCCTGAAGCTCGGGATTTGTGACGCGAATGCTCCCTGAACCAAGCTCTGTGCCATTCAATGTGACATCATAAAGATCACCAATAACCTCACTAGGCCTTTTTTCGAAGTCCTTAACGAACTCCTGCTTCGGCATCGTAAACATGTGATGCTCGGGCTCCCATCTCGCTTCCTCCTCGTTATACGCAAAAAGCGGGAAGTCCTTAACCCAGGCAAACTTGAATATTCCTTCCGGAATAAGATTAAGATCCTGAGCAACCTGCAGCCTCAATCTTCCCAGGGCATCTGCAACAATCTTAGGTTTGTCCGCAACGAACATGAGCGCGCTGCCCGGCTTCGCTTTCGTTCTCTCAAGCAGTTTTTTCTGAATCTCCAGTGAGAGATACTTGACAATACTTGAGTCGAGACCATCCTTTGTAACGCGCGCCCAGGCCATGCCCTTCGCGCCAAACGTCTGCACAAACTCAATATACTTGTCAAAGTCCTTGCGCGAGAGCTCTGTCTCCGGATTAATGCACTTAATGGATTCCGCATCCTTAAACACGCTGAATTCTGAGCTCTTTGCAATATCGGTGACGTCAATTAACTCAAGACCAAAACGCATATCCGGCTTGTCTGAACCAAAGCGGGCCACGGATTCTTTATACGTGAGCACGGGGAATTTCTCGAGCGTGATGCCCATGACTTCCTTGAAAATGTGATGATAGAGGCTCTCGACAAATGCCATGACATCCTCAGACGAGACAAAACTCATTTCGAGATCAAACTGGGTGTGCTCGGGCTGTCTGTCCTCCCGCAAATCCTCATCCCTTAAGCACCGAGCGACTTGGAAATAACGGTCGCATCCGGCTACCATAAGAATCTGCTTGTAGAGCTGAGGCGATTGCGGCAGAGCATAGAATGTTCCCGGATTGACTCTGCTCGGAACGAGATAGTCACGCGCTCCCTCTGGAGTTGGCTTAACGAGCAACGGAGTTTCAATCTCCATAAAACCGTTTTTGAAAAAATGATCTCGAGCGGCAGCAATGATATTATGGCGCATGAGGAGGTTGCGCTGCATCTTTGGCCTTCTCAAGTCGAGGTAGCGATACTTTAATCGGATGTCCTCATTTGGCTCGACGCGATCCTCGATCTCAAGAGGGGGCGTCTGTGAGCGGCTCATGATGCTTAACGTATCAACGAGCACTTCAATCTCGCCCGTTATGAGCTTCGGATTTTCCAATCCTGTAGGACGCGCCCGGACTTTGCCAGAAACTTGCAACACATCTTCCCGCCTCAGCTTTTCCGCCTCCTTATAGAGGTCTGGAGTATGCTTTGGATCAAAAACAATCTGCGTAAGCCCATACTTATCCCTGAGGTCTATGAAGATAATGCCGCCATGATCCCTCCGTGCCTGATTCCAGCCGCAGAGCTTCACGGTTTTTCCAATATCCGTCCTCTTCAGGACTCCGCATGTGTGGGTTCTATACGCGGTTTGCATACGCCTGAGAAGTGGAAGATGGTTTATAAAGATTGCTTAAAACGATTGTGAAGAAAAAACTCGTTAGCACTGATTGCCGCAAACCCAGACGCAGTTTGTAGCAACTCCCTCAATATCTTTACAAGACCCCTCATTCATCCGAGAGCCGCGGGTATAGCACGGCAGTCCACCTTCGCCCAGATCAGAGCGACAGCACTCAGCTCCCGCGCCCCCGGGGGTAACACATCCCCTCGTAGCAAAATCATAACACTGTCCTACGGGGCATACGCCATCTGGCCATGGATCCGGCCAGCTCGCTCCTGTTTGGCGTGTTGTTGCCCCTTTACCTTGCTTGCTCGCGTTACACGCCAACAGTAGAATTATGATCGTAAACAGTGAACCATAGAGCACCACTTTTTTATGCATAATCGTTTCTTACTGTATTAAATATTTAAATGTTTCTTTTTCCGAAGGTTTATAAAGCGAATGGGACTTGCATAGAGGGGATATCATGAGCATTTCCGATCTTGTCCGCACACTTGGAATCACAGCATCGATTTTTACGGCAGCACACACGTATGCACAGCGTCCAATCGTTTACTCTGGATGCGTATCTGGTGACTGGGAGATCATGAGTGTTACGCCTAATCAGGAGCCCGTGAATCTCTCCCAGCACGATGGATTTGATGGATTTCCCTGCTGGACACCAGACAATCACATTCTCTATGTCTCAAGCAATCCCCATCGGGACTTATGGATGATGGATAGCGATGGCAGTCACCAATGGCTTGTCCACACACTCCCAGAGGGAAGACCTATGCATCCTTCATGCTCTCTGGATGGGAGATACATTGCACTTTCTGTGCAGCAAGGGGACGCGATTAATGTTTACGTGCTGGATAGGGAAACTTCAATACTCGAGCAAGTTACGACGAATGGATCTAGTAACACGCCTTCGTGGGGACCTGACAATATCCTGTATTTCTCCAGCATGGATACTCAAGCAATATTCCGCATGCGCCTAGGTCAAGAACCTGAATCCCTTGGCATTCAAGGATCGGGCCCTGTGCTTTCCGAAGATGGGCGCTGCCTGTTTTTCAACCGCTATGTTGGTGGAGACGCTCAAGTGTTCCTCCTTGACTTGCGCACGATGCAAGAAACGCAATTAACTGAGCTTCAAGGGATTAACGCCGCTCCGGTCTTATCTCCTGATGCGTCTCGCATCGCATTCATGCGCTATTCGAGGGAAGGCTCAGGAATATATTCTATGAATGCCTCTGGCGAGGACATTGAGCAGCTAACGCTTGGCGGCATGGAGCCTGACTGGTAAATTAATAAAGGAAATACGTTTTTTCTGCTGTATGTTTACTATTACTCACAAGGACAAGAAAAGCCTTGCACGCACGGGAATCTTGAAAACTCCGCATGGAAATATTGAGACTCCCATATTCATTCCCGTTGCCACGCAGGCAACAGTGAAGGCTCTGGACTCGAAAGATCTTGAGCTGCTCGGGGCTTCTGTGCTCCTTGCGAATACGTATCACTTACATCTGCGCCCTGGAGAAAAGCTTGTCAAGAGCATGGGCGGTCTTCATGGATTTATGCACTGGAACAAGCCCATATTCACGGATTCAGGAGGATTTCAAGCATTCAGCCTTGGATTCGGGATGGAGCACAACATAGGCAAGATCGCGAGCATGTTTCCCGTGCCGCACTCCATTGGCATGCCGGGCAGGAAAAAACTTGCCGTTGTAACGGAGCAGGGAGTTGAGTTCAAATCACACCTGACGGGAGAAAAGATCGTGCTCACGCCTAAAATCTCCATGAAGATCCAGCGTGATCTCGGAGCGGATATTATCCTCGCCTTTGACGAATGCACATCACCCCTTTCTGATTATGCGTATACAAAAAAAGCGCTCGTGAGAACACACCGCTGGGCAAAAGAATCTCTGGCTGCGTACAAGAATACGAGGCAGCAGCTCTTTGGAATCATTCAGGGCGGAGAGTATAAAGACCTTCGACTCAAGAGCGCCTCGTTTATCGCATCCCTGTCGTTTGACGGTTTTGCCGTTGGCGGCTCTCTGGGGAAGTCAAAGAAAGACATGCACAAGATCCTTGAATGGGTGATTCCTGTTTTAAACCAAAAAAACACAGAGAAACCGCGGCATCTCCTTGGCATTGGAGGCGTTGATGACTTATTCGAATGCGTTGAGCGCGGCATAGACAGTTTCGACTGTGTGGCTCCCGCGCGCATCGCCCGCCGTGGTAATTTATATGTGCATCCTCCTGCGGGAACGATGAAGAATAAATTTGTCATCAATATCGAAAATGCAAAATACAAAGCTGATAAGAATCCGATTGATGACCAGTGTACATGCCCTACGTGCAGGAGTTACTCACGGGCATATCTCAGGCATTTATTCGTCGCTCAAGAACTCTCTTATTACCGACTTGCAACGCTGCACAATCTCCATTTCATCCTTCGGCTTATGGAAGAGATCAGAGCATCCATCCGTAACTGCACATTTGCGCGACTTAAGAAGACTTGGATTTCAAATCATACATAAGCCCTTCGAGCTTCTGCAGATTCCACTTGATCTGATCTGACTTTTTCCGCAACTCTCCGTTTCGGAGATCAAGCTTAAGGAACTCACCATAGAGCTCAGCAGTGATATGATGCCAGCGCTCGACATCCTGAAACTGCTTTCTAATCGCGGCATTCACAGCCATGCGCACAAGCTCTCCTGTGAGATCACACAAACCCATAAGATACTCATGCACGGGCACATTAAGCTCCTTCGCCGTTGGAAGCTTGCCCTTTTCCACAAGAGCAAAGAGCGTGAGCGCTTCCACATACTCCTGAAGCGCGACAGACTGCATGCCCGTGTCAAACGCATCCTTAGGAAGTGCTGATTTCGCCTTTTTAAGCTGTGTGACTAATTGGGCAGAGGAATCATGACGCTGCACGGAGTAGATAATCCTCTTTGAGAGCTGAATCATCTCGCGAGAACGTGAGATGACCTCCTCACGCTTCTGCTCAAACACCTTGAGCTCCTTGCGCATCGCGTCGAATGACTTCATATTAATCATGAACTCCTAGGCTTGACTTTGTTTATAAATGTTGGCACAGAAAGCTTTAAATAGGAAGATTCTTCGAGAGGCACTATGGCAGACGTGTCCACGTTTCGAGGGATCCTCATCTTCTTTGACCGTTTGGGTATTTATGATGTCATTCTGCCGTTTTTGCTCGTCTTCTCGATCATGTTTGCGATCCTTGAGAAAACGAAAGTGTTTGGCACGGAGAAAATAGGGGATCATACGTATACGAGAAAGAACATGAACGCGATGGTCGCGTTTGTTATAGGATTCATGGTTATCGCCAGCGCGCATCTCGTGGCGCTGATCACTGAGGCTTCCGCCAATATGGTCATACTCCTGATGCTTGCGGTCTTTTTCCTGCTGCTCGTTGGCTCATTCATGCAGGAAAAACCCGAAGGGGTCATTCTTGAGGGAAAATGGAAAATCATGTTTATGATCATTATGTTTGTGGGCATTATCGGTATATTCCTCCATGCTATTCGGCTCCCGTCCGGACAACCGTTTTTGGAATGGCTGCTGCAGTATATAGCCTATAACTTCAACAGCGCTGTTGTGGGGTCGATTATCCTCATGCTTGTCGTCATAGGATTCATGTATTTTATTGTCAGGGACCGCAAAGTGCCAGAGAAGACGTAATTGATTCTACACTCGGCGGCATTTCCCGTTCCTGAACGCCAATTTATGAAGGCTATCGGTTCTGGCGGCCGTCGTCGCTCCGCTCCTCGTCGGGGAGCCCGGAGGGCGCGTCCCCACCCCGACCGGCGCCAGAACAAGAGAAACATGTGCTGTTTCGCCTGACACGACGGTAATAGAAACATTTATATATGAAATTCTCAATGAATGACCTAAAAAGGAGGTATGCGTATGGCCTACAGCTTATACGAGTTTTTCAGCACGCTTCAAGACTATGGGATTATTGAAATTGCGTTACCCTTCATCTTAGTGTTTGCGATTATGTTCGCGATTCTGGAGAAGACAAAGATCTTCGGACAGGACCGCAAGAACATCAGCATCGTGGTTTCGCTTGTGCTCGCGTTCATCTTTGTTTACTTCGGACCCTTGGAAACGATTAATAAGTTCCTGCCCAGCGTCAGCGCACTAGCTATCGCGATCATCATGCTGCTGATCTTACTCGGGCTTTTTGGATGGGAAAGCAGAGCTCCCATGGGGCAGTTGGCAGTGGTTGTCTTTGTCTTCGCGCTCATCGCCGTGATTTACCTGTTCGGAGCCGCAGCTGACTGGTGGTCTGGATGGAACGACCTCACGAGCTACTTTGGATCTGACGCGATCTCGCTCATTATTATCCTGCTTGTCTTCGGACTTGTGATTGCATGGGT
>CAZHJH010000001.1:0-1474 GCA_964533475.1 uncultured Methanosarcinales archaeon | reverse complement strand
CTCAGTCTTGGTGATGACCGTCTTTTCGTTCTTCACAAAGGAGAAAAAAGGATTCAAGCTTGTCAACGATATCAGCAATTTCCTCTCAGGAAAATAAATGGCAACGATCCTTGACGGATTTGGACTTTTGCAGAAGTTTCAGATCATTTTTCCTTTTCTTTTTATCCTTGTGATTAGTTATGCGATCTTCGCGAAGACGGGGTTCCCGTCAAAAAACACTGCAGTCCAAGGGTTTCTCGCGCTGATTTTGGCGGTGCTGTTCCTGTTTTCTGAAGGCGCGCGCACGGTCGTTAACTTGATGGCACCATGGTTTGTCGTGCTTTTTGTTTTCCTCATATTCGTGCTCCTCGCGTTCATGCTGTTTGGCCATACGGAAGAAGGCATTGTTGAATTTATGAAGACCAGCACGTATGGAAGCACGATTGCATACTGGATTATAACCCTCGTGCTAATAATTGGGCTCGGGAGCCTCGCAAATGTTGGATTTGGAGGCAAAAGTTCCGGAGTGACTCCTGAAAATGTCGGCCAAATTGCCGAAGGCCAGAATGCTGCAAGCGCGGGAGAATCCGCGTTCTGGGGAACGCTGTTCCATCCCCAAGTGCTCGGCATGGTGTTTATCCTGCTCGTGGCAATGTTTACTCTGCAGAAATTAGCACGGTATGACTAGGATTTCTTCTCAATAGACTTCGTTATGCGATTTAACTCGTTGATATTCTGCGTGAACTGGGGAAGGACCTTCTGGAAGACTTTTTCCATGGCCTTGATTTCCGTTCCTACGTTTAGAATGTTTTGGTCATACTCCTGGATTTTCCCAATCAGTGCCTGATGCAATCGATCGAATTCACCTCGCATATCCTGCATAGACTGCTCCATCTTTGCAAGGCGCGCATCCGTCCGGTCACGCCATTCCGCGATTTTGTTGATTTCTTTAGATATCTCTTCCCAGCGCTCATTCACAATAGCTTCCACGAGTTGTTCGACGGGCTCATGCTGCTGTTGCATGGGAGGATATTGTTGCTCTGGCATCTGCGGCGGAGGCATAGAGTTTTCAATAGGGCGCATGGGCTGCATCTGCTCAGCAGGATACGGCTCAAAACTGCCCTTAATGTCCGCCTGATTAATAGCGTCAAAGATCTGATCAGAAGCATAACCATCCCTTTGGAGTGTCTGGACGATCTGATTATTGCTTAATCCCTGCTGTCGCAGCTGGAGAACAATGTCAACAGGGCTTGGATTCACTGGCGGATACTGATCCTGAGGAGGCAATGGAGGGATATCCTGCGGTTTCTTGCCTAAACCAAATAATGCCATATAGACAATGCAGAATAGGTGGGTATAAATAGTTTACTGTTTGTTCTGAGGCTCCCTGATTGAGCAGCAGGGTTTTTAAACGCATATGCACTTACATTGGGCATGGAATTAGTGTGGGATAGCCAAGGAGTTGGGGAACTTACGCCTGGTGTTCTTGGAGGTA